>JAPOWL010000253.1 GCA_026707615.1 Acidobacteriota bacterium
CGCGAGTCGCTGCTCATGCACGCCGTCGCGCGGCTGGCTCTCCACCCGCAGGTGACCAACATCCAGGCCTCGTGGGTGAAGCTGGGACCGCGGGGTGTGCGCGCCTGTCTCGCGGCGGGCGTGAACGACCTCGGCGGCACGCTGATGAACGAGAGCATCACGCGCGCGGCCGGCGCCAGCTTCGGCCAGGAGCTGCCTCCCGAACGGATGGAGGCAGTCATCTGCAGCGCGGGCCGCGCCCCCAGCCAGCGGTCGACGACCTACGGCGAGCCGCCGCCCGGGCAGGTGGCGCGGTCGTTCCATGCCGCGGACCTGAGCCCGGTCGTGCAGACCCCGGCCCCGGGGTGGGCCCGGAGCGAGCCGCGGGAGGCCCTGGTGCGGCCCGGGCTCGATGCCGGCGGTCCCGGTGAAGCCGGCACGGATCGCGCACCGCGCAACGCGACCAGACGAAGGGAGGCGCATCGATGAGTGGATCCATCGGCAATCCGCGCACGTGGACGGCCCGGCAGGCGGCGGGCATCGGGGCGGCGACGGTGGTGGTCGTGCTGGCTCTCGCCTGGGTAGGGTGGTCGGCCACCTGCCCCTGCGACTACACGCCCGGGTCGCACCTGTTCGGCACCGCGAACGACGAGCCGGTGAGCGACTGGACGTTCGCCAACCAGGTCACGCTGTGCCAGATCCAGATCCGGACCGGCCTGCTGCCGCATTCCATCAACCTGAACTGCTTCGCCAACGGCGAGGGGAGCCTCTACCTGAGCTGCTCGAACTGCGACGGGAAGCGCTGGTCGGGCATCGCGGCCGAGGACGGCTGGGCGCGGTTGCGTCTCGACGGCACCGTCTACCCGGTCAACCTGACCCGCATCCTCGACCCGGCCGAGCTCGACATGGCGTGGGGCGCCCGGCTCGACAAGCTGCACTCGCTGGCGGAGCCGGCCAACCCGCCCGCGCCCCTCGGCTCGCCCCGGCCCGACGGCTGGTGGACGTTCCGCGTCGTGTCGCGCACCGGCTAGTGGAACGGATGGCCACCTCGATCCAGAAGTCGGGCGGCGCGACCCCGGTGAGCGGCTCGGGGCTGCGCATTCGGTTCCCAGCGGAAGTGCGCCTCACGGACGATCGCTTCTACCGGTTCTGCCGGCTCAACCGAGAGCTGCGCATCGAACGCACGGCCGAGGGGGAATTGTCGATCATGGCGCCGGTGGGAGGCGATTCCAGCGACAGGAACGCGGAGTTAACCTTCCAGTTGCGGCTGTGGGCGAAGCACGACGGGTCGGGGAGGACGTTCGATTCCTCCGGCGGTTTCCATCTGCCGAACGGCGCGGTCCGCTCGCCGGATGCAGCCTGGGTCGGGAACGTCCGCCTCGCTGCCCTCACGGACGAGCAGCGCCGCCGGTTCCTCCCCATCTGTCCGGACTTCGTGGTCGAGTTGCGGTCGCCGAGCGACAGCCTGTCGGCGCTCCGGGACAAGATGCGCGAGTACATCGACAACGGCGCCCGGCTCGGCTGGCTGATCGATCCGGAGGGCGGCCAGGTTTTCGTGTACCGCGCCGACGCGGCGCCCGAGCGCCTGGAGGCGCCGGCGAGCGTGTCCGGTGATCCCGTCCTGCCCGGCTTCCGCCTGACCATGGACGAGATCCTGTAGCGGCGAGCAGCTCCGATCCGATTCTGGTGGTCGAGCGTTCCGCCGCCCCGCGCCGGACAAGCCGCCAGCTACGCTCCCCGATTCACTTGACATTGACGCCCAGAGGACCACAATGGTGGGATCCCGCGGGACGACTGCGCCCGGGTGCCGGCGGAGCCGGCCGGACGCGAGGGGGAACCAGCCGATGAGGACGCGATACCACCTTGGCGTGGCGGCGCTCGCCGCTGCGCTCGCCGTCGGTGCCGCCGCCGGCGCCGCGGCCGAGAGCCCGGCGGACTGGTCGCCGGGGCCGACGGCCTGGACGGGGGATCTCACCCCGATATCCGCCGCCGACTGGAACTACGACCGCGCCGAGCACCTGCTGGGCCGGGCCGGCTTCAGCGGCACGCCGGAGGAGATCCGGAAGCTGGCGGAGATGACGCCGGAGGAGGCGGTCCGCGCGCTCGTCGACTACGACGACATCCCGAACGACCACCTGGAGCCGTTCGAGCACTCCGGATTCTGGGACGAGACGCTGGCGAGCTTCCCGCCCAGCCGCCCGGCGGCGACCGACCTCGCGATGCGGAACGGCGCGAGCATGGGCGTCCGGGTGAAGCCGGAGGGCGTGAACCGGCACATGCAGCCGGTCTCGGACCGCTTCTTCTACTGGCTGCGCGCCTCCGCGCTCGAGACCCGCCGCGTGGGCTACTGGTGGGCCGAGCGCATGCTCGACAGCCACCGGCCGCTCGAGGAGAAGATGGCCCTGTTCTGGCACGGGCACTTCGCCACGGCCCAGAACAAGGTCCGCGACTACCGCAAGATGCTCCTGCAGATCGACACGTTCGAGCGGCACGCAACGGGCAACTTCGGGGAGCTGCTGGTCGCGGTGGCGCAGGACCCGGGGATGCTCTACTACCTCGATGCCGGGGTGAACGTGAAGGGGGCCGCCAACGAGAACTTCGCCCGCGAGGTGATGGAGCTGTTCACGATGGGCGTGGGCAACTACTCCGAGCGGGACGTCCGCGAGGCGGCGCGCGCGTTCACGGGCTGGAACTTCGACAACCTCGACTTCGTCGTCCACGAGGCGCTGCACGACGACGGTCCCAAGGACTTCCTCGGCCGCACCGGCAACTTCGACGGCGTCGAAATCCTGCACATCATCCTGGAGCAGCCGGCCACGGCCGACTACATCGCGTCCAAGATCTACCGCTTCTTCGTCCGCGAGGACCCGTCGCCCGCGCTCCAGGCCGAGCTGGGCGCCGTCTTCCGGGACAACGGCTACGAGCTGAAGCCGCTGCTCAGGACCATCTTCCTCTCGCGCGACTTCTACAGCCCGGCCGCGTACGGCGCCCACATCAAGGGGCCGGTCGTGCACGTGATCACGATGCTGAAGCAGCTCGGCGCCCCCGACGTGCCGGGCGTCCCGGACTTCAACAGCACGACGATCGCGCTCGGCCAGCACCTGCTGAACCCACCGTCGGTCGCCGGCTGGGCCCAGGGCCGGTCGTGGATTACGCCGGCGCTCCTCCAGAAGCGGGGCAACATAGCCTTCGAGTACCTGTTCCCGGACGTCATCGACTTCCGCGACCCGAGCTTCCTCGCCCGGCGCGGAGACGGCGAGGTGGGTGCCCGCCTGCGGGCCGGCTACGACTTCGGCGCGGCGATCGCATTCGACGGCGATCCGGCGCGGATGACGGCCTTCGACCTGGCGGCCCTGGAGCGCGACGAGCTGTTCAACACCCGCGTCTCCGGCTACCGCGCGTGGGCCGAGGCGGTGCGCAAGCTGATTCCGACGCCCCGCGGCGCGGCCCGCGTCGACTTCACCAGGATGATCTTCGAGGCCGGCGCGACCACTACCGACGAGGCGGTCGACCACCTGCTGGGCCGCTTCCTGCGGATGCCGGTGGCGGACGACTTCCGCGACGGGCTGGTGGCGTTCCTGACGGACGAGCTCGGGACGGCGGACCTCGAGCGCGCCCGGACCTACCTGGAAGACCCGCTGCGCATGGTGACTCACCTCATCATGAGCACGCCCGAGTACCAGATCGGCTAGCGCATCCGGTGTAGCGAGGCATCGCGAAGAGGTGCAGTGACCATGGACATCACGAATCGCAGCAAGCGACTGTTCGACTCGGCCGGCGTGTCCCGCCGCGAGGCGCTCAAGATCGGCGCCCGCGGCATCGGCCTCGGCCTGCTCGGGAGCGGCATCGGCCCCCTGCCGCCGCTGTTCGGGCTGACCTCGGAAGCGGTGGCGGCCACCCAGGGGAAGATCCTGGTCGTCTTCGAGTGGTTCGGCGGCTACGACGGCCTGAGCACGTTCGTCCCCTACAGCAACGACGAGCTCTACCGCCGCCGTCCGACCATCGGCGTGCGGGAGCGCGACGTCATCAAGGTGGACGAGCACTTCGGCTTCCAGAAGTCGATGGTCGGCATGCACCGGCTCTGGGACGAGGGCAAGCTCGCCGTCATCCACGGGGCGGGCTACGAGCAGCCGTCGTTCTCGCACTTCGCCTCGAGCTCGTTCTGGCACACCGGCGCCCCGAACAGCGGGGAGGCCTACGGCTGGTACGGCCGGACGGCCGACGCGCTCGACCCGAACGGCACGCCCAACTTCCTGGTCAACATCTCCTCGACGCAGTCCCTCGCCGTGCGGGCGCGCGACCACGTCCCGGTGGTGTTCGACGATCCGGGCGGCTTCCGCCGCGACCTGTTCAGCCCGCAGCAGCCCTATGTGGGGAAGCTCGGGACGGGGCAGGCGCCGCGCGGCGACGTCCACAAGTTCCTGCTCGACGTCAACCAGAGCGCCCGCGAGGCGTCGGCCCTCGTCAGCCAGGCGTGGGAGGACTACAGCCGCAAGCGCCCCACGGACCTGCGCCTGCTCGACCTCGACAAGGTCGTCGCGCTGATCGAGAGCGACTTCCCGGCGCGGCTCTACTACGTGCGGCTGCGCGGCAGCCTCTTCGACACCCACGTCAACCAGGAGAGCCCGCACAACCGCCAGGTGCAGTACTGCTCCGACGCGGTGTGGGGCTTCTTCGAGGAGATGAAGCGCCTCGGCAAGCAGGACGAGGTGGCCATGTTCATCCACAGCGAGTTCGGCCGGCGCGTGCCGGAGAACACGGGGCTCGGCACCGACCACGGGACGGCCAACGTCTCGTTCGTGATCGGCGGCGGGACCCGGGGCGGCCAGTACGGCACGCCGCCCAGCCTCACCGAGCTCGTGTACGGCGACAACCTGCAGTACACCACCGACTTCCGCCGGGTCTACGCCTCGCTCATCGAGGAGTACCTGGGCTACCGGAAGTCGGAGAGCGTGCTCGGCGACAAGTTCGAGACGCTGGGCATGTTCGCGTAGTCGGCGGATGGTCCGTGCCGGTCAGGCTGGACCAGGAGTCCGCTCCTCAGAGGGACGCGGACTCCCGGAGGGTTGGGTTGGGCACCAGGCGGAGGCCGCGGCGCGACCTTGCGGTCGTGGCGACGAATGGTGGAGGGGGTCACGGCAGCGCGACGGCGGTTGGGATCCCTCGTGGACCGTAACGAGTTCTTGGGAGGACTGATGATGAGGAGTGGACGGTCGTTGATGTTGTTGGCGTTGGCCGGCGCCCTGGCGCTGCCGGGCGTGGCGATGGCGCAGGACCAGGAGGCCCCTCGGACGGCTTGGGGCGCGCCGGATCTGCAGGGCGTCTGGGACTTCCGGACCATCACGCCGCTGCAGCGCCCGGAGGACCTGGGCGACAAGGCCTTCCTGACCGAGGAGGAGGCGGCGGAGCGCGAGAACGCCGCCGTGGCGCGCGACGTCGAGCTCTGGGAGGCCGACGCGCGGCGCACCGAGGCCGGCGGCAGCGTGGGCGGCTACAACAACTTCTGGATGGACCGGGGCACACGGGTCATCGGCACGCGGGCCACGTCGCTGATCGTCGATCCGCCCAACGGACGGCTTCCGGAGATGACGGAGGAGGGGCGGGCGCGCCAGGCGGCCGGCCGCGGCTCGTTCGGCACGGAGATCCAGGCTTCCTACACCGACTTCAGCAACGCCGACCGTTGCCTGATGGGCTTCAACGCCGGACCGCCGATCACGCCGGGCGGCTACAACCAGAACGTGCAGATCTTCCAGACCCCGGACGAGGTCGTGCTGCTCACCGAGATGGTGCACACCGTGCGCGTCGTGCCGCTCGACGGACGTGAGGAGCTCGACGAGAGCCTCGCGCAGTGGTCGGGCGTCTCCCGCGGGCGTTGGGAGGGCGACACCCTGGTGGTCGAGACCGCCAACTTCGACGTTGACCGCAACTGGCGCGGCGCCAGCGCGAACATGCGCCTCGAGGAGCGGTTCACCCGCGTCGACGCCGACACCCTCGAGTACGAGTACACCGTCACCGACCTCGACACCTGGACGGCGCCGTGGACGGTGAACCTGCCGATGGTGCGCAGCGACCTGCCTCTGTTCGAGTACGCCTGTCACGAGGGCAACTACTCGATGGAGACGATGCTCACCGGCGCGCGGGCCGACGAAGCGGCCGCGGCGGCTGCCAAGTAGGGCCGGCGACCTTGGACTTCGGGCGCCCGGACCCGTTCCGGGCGCCCTCCCTCCGCGTGCGTCCGCAAGCGTGACCTTCCCGGTCATTCGCCTTCCGCTCGTTGGTCGCCAGTCCCGCTCGTCGAGGCGATTCGTGTCGCTTGCGGAGACGCGACATGCCGAGGAACTGTCGTCGAATGAGTGATGTTCCGCCTGACTGGAACCACCTGTTTCGGCGCGCCCGGGCCGTGGCCCGCCATGCCTACGCTCCCTACTCCGGATACTACGTGGGGGC
>JAPOWL010000167.1 GCA_026707615.1 Acidobacteriota bacterium
GCTCCGCTCAGGTCGAATACCTGCTCCACGTTGGGCACCTGCCGCAATCGCTCGGTAAGCACGAGGCCCGGCCAGAGCGAGACCGCCGTCACGCCGTGGTCGCGGAGCTGTTGGGCGGTGTCGGCGGTGATGCGGTCCAGCGCGCACTTGCCCACGCCGTAGGCCACGTGCCAGGCGAATCCGGCCGCGCCCGACGAGCTGATGTTGACGATCAGGCCCCGCCGGGCGGCCGCCATGGGCCTGGCGGCGTGCCAGGTGGCGACGTAGGCCGAGCGCGTGCCGACGTCGATCATGTCGTCCCAGTTCGACAGCGGCGTTTCCCAGAAGGGAAGCCCGGAGGTCAGCTCGGGCGGGATGAGAAAGGCGTTGTTCACCAGCACGTCGAGACGCCCGCAGTCGCCGGCCACACGCTCGAAGAGCGCCGCCACCTGGGCGTCGTCGCGGTGGTCGCAGGCGACGCCGACCGCCCGGCCGCCCAGCGCCTCGACCTCCCGGACGGTTGCCTCCAGGCTGCCGGGCAGCGGCGCGTCGCCGTCCTTTCGGGTACGTCCGGTGACGTAGACCGTCGCCCCGGCGGCGCCCAGCTCCAGGGCGCAACCCTTGCCGATGCCCCGGCTGGCGCCGGTCACGATCGCCGCGTATCCGTCGAGCGCGCCCATCCACTCCTCCGTCCCCGGCCAGAGTCCAGCGGCGCCGGCAGGCGCGGTGACGCTGCCCGAGCCGGCGCATTCGTGAGGATGCGTGCTCCGTCCGCCGCCTTGCAGCGAGAGCGTGGACGCGGCGCCGAGCGGCCCGCGCGGGTGCGGGTCACGAGCGGCCCCCCGTCGAGCCAATCACCATACCAGATGCGCTGCGGCCGGCTGCACGCCCCCGCCACGTTCGCGGTATGCTGATTGTCGACGCGCTCGCGACGCGAGGCGTCCGCATGCGCGCCCGTAGCTCAGCTGGATAGAGCGCCGGGCTTCGAACCCGTAGGTCGGGGGTTCAAATCCCTCCGGGCGCGCCATCTCCTCTTTCGCCCGACCGCGCGGGAGCAGGTGCCATGAACAGAGCGCTCTGGGCAGGCCAGGTTCTGCTGGCCGTCGCGTTCCTCGCGGCCGGAGGCTTGAAGCTGGCCGCTCCGGCCGCGGACCTGGACGCCTCGATGCCGGAGTTCCCGGCGGGGTTCGGGAAGCTCATTGGCACGCTGGAGGTGGCGGGAGCGGTCGGCGTGGTCGCCCCCGCCGCCACGGGCATCCTGCCGGTGCTGACGCCAGCCGCCGCCGGCGGGCTGGCCGTCATCATGGTCGGAGCGGCGTTCACCCACCTCGTCCGGGCCGAGTACCTCCCGACGCTCACCCCGCTCGTGCTGCTGGCGGTGGCGGTGACCGTACTGTACGGGCGCCTGAAGCTGCATCCCGTCAGCCCGCGGGCCCGCTGACGCCCGGCCGCGGAGACGGAAGCACGCTGGCACCGCCCGGTCGACCGCGCCCCGCGGACGCCGACGGGGCCCGTCCGGGCAGTGACGGCGCGCGGCCGACCTGGGAGTCTGCGCCGCGAGAACGCCCTCGCACCGAGCTCCGGGCGCGAGCAGACTCCCACCGCGCCCGCAAGGGCTCGCTCGCTCGCGCTATGATCTCCTGTTGCGTGCGGCGACGCGCGCCGGCTCGTCCCGCGCCAGTTCAGCAACGATGACGCCGTTCGACTTCCACCTCCCCACGCGCCTCGTGTTCGGAGCCGGCGCGATCGACCGGATCGGGGAGCTGGCCCGCGACCACGGCTTCCAGCGGCCGCTGGTCGTCTCCGATCACGGGCTCGAGGAAGCGGGACACGTGGACCGCGCGCTCGGGCTGCTGCGGCAGGCGGGGATCGAGAGCGAGGTCTTCGACGACTTCGACGTCAACCCCGACGCGGCGATGGTCGACCGGGGCGTCGCGTTCGCCGCGGACCGGGGCTTCGATTCCGTCATCGGACTCGGCGGCGGCAGCTCGCTCGACTGCGCGAAGGCGATCAACCTGCTGCTGACGAACGGCGGCGCGATGGCCGACTACCGCGGCTACGGGCACGCCCGCCGGCCGCTCCTGCCGATGTTCGCGGTGCCGACCACGGCCGGGACCGGCTCCGAGGCCCAGAGCTACGCCGTCATTGCCGACAGCGCGACGCACATGAAGATGGCGTGCGGCGATCCGAAGCTCGCCTTCGGCGTCGCCATCCTCGATCCGGAGCTGACGTACTCCCAGCCGCCGGCGGTCACGGCCGCGGCCGGTTTCGACGCGATTGCGCATGCCGTCGAGACGGCGGTCACCCGGCGCCGTTCCGCCATTTCCACCCTCTTCTCCCGCGAGGCGTTCCGCCTCCTCGACGGTCACTACCAGCGGGCGCTCGACGAACCCCGGGACCTCGCGGCCCGCAGTGCGATGCAGCTCGGCGCCTACTACGCCGGCGTGGCGATCGAGCAGTCGATGCTCGGCGCCGCCCATGCGTGCGCCAATCCCCTGACGGCACGCTACGACCTGACCCACGGGGTCGCGCTGGCGATCCTCCTGCCGCACATCGTGCGCTGGAACGCGGAGGGCGGCCCCGACCTCTATGGCGATCTCGTGGGACTGGCGGCGGCCGCGGCGGAGGAGGGCGCCGGCGAGTACCTCGCGGCGCGGCTCACGGCCATCGGCCGCAGCGGAGGATTCCCCGCCGACCTGCGGACGGCCGGAGTCCCGGCCGGCGACCTGTCCGTCCTCGCGGAGGCGGCCGGCCAGCAGTGGACCGGCACGTTCAACCCGAGGCCGTTCGGATCACGCGAAGCTCTGGAGGTCTATCGATGCGCGTACTGAGAGATGCACGCCGCCGTACCCACGGCGCCCCGACACGCGTCGCCGCCACCCTTGCCGTCCTGGCGCTCGCCGGCGCCGCCGGCGCAGGGGCCCAGCCCTCGGCCCCTGCCGACGCCTGGACGCAGTTCCGCGGCACACCGGCGCTCACGGGCGCCTCGGAGGCGGCCGTGCCGGCCGAGCTCGAGCTGCTCTGGACGTTCGAGGCCGGCGAATCCATCGACTCGTCCGCGGCCGTCGTCGACGGCACGGTCTACGTCGGCACCTACACCGGCGAGCTGATTGCGGTCGATCTCGAGAGCGGCACCCCGAAGTGGCGCTACCGGGCCAGCGAGCGCATGGGCATCGGCGAGTCGTCGCCGGCCGTGAGCGGCGGCCGGGTCTACGTGGGCGACCTCGCCGGCGTGCTGCACGCGGTCGACGCCGAGACCGGAGCCGCCGTCTGGACCTTCGCGACGCAGGGCGAGATCAAGTCCTCGCCGGTCGTGGTGGACGATCGCGTGCTGGTCGGGTCGTACGACGGCTACCTCTACGGGCTCGACGCAGCGACGGGCGAACTCGCCTGGCAGGTCGAGACCCAGAACTACGTCCACGCCACGCCGGCAATCTCCGATGGCATCGCCTACTTCGGCGGGTGCGACGAGACCTTCCACGGCGTCCGCGTCAGCGACGGCGTGGAGGTGGTCAGCCTCCCGGCCGGCGCCTACACGGCCGCCTCTTCCGCGATCCACGACGGGCGCGCCTACTTCGGCACCTTCGACAACGAGGTGCTGGGCCTCGACCTGACGACGCAGGAGATCCTCTGGCGCTACGAGCACCCGCGCCGGCACTTTCCGTTCTACTCGTCCGCGCTCAACGTCGACGGGCGCGTCGTCATCGGCGGGCGCGACCGGATGGTGCACGCCATCGACGAACGGACCGGCGAGGCGCTGTGGACGTTCATGACCCGCGCCCGCGTCGACTCGTCCCCCGCCGCGTCGGACGGCCGGATCTACATCGGGTCGGGCGACGGGCGGCTCTACGTCCTCGACCTCGAGACCGGCGACAAGCTGTGGGAGTTCGACACGGGAGCCCCGCTCTCCGCGTCGCCGGCGATTGCCGAAGGCAAGGTGGTCATCGGCTCGCAGGACGGCATCCTCTACTGCTTCGGGTGAGGGCGCGCGGAGCGCCAGCGCTCCCCACCCTGCGGGAACGTGAAGATGCGGGCGGGATCGAAGACCAGGTCCGGGAGCAGCACCGAGCGAACGCTGCCCCCGGGCCGCGCCCTCAGGACCTCGCGGTAGGAGCCTGCCTCCAGGCAGTGGACCTCGACCTCCCGGCGGACCGGGTCGACGATCCAGTACTCCGGCACCCCGTAGCGCGCGAACATCCGCATCTTCCGGCCGCGGTCGACGGCCGCGGTGGAGGGCGAGAGCACCTCGACCACCAGGTCCGGCGCCGCCCGCGTCACCGCGTTCGGATCGAGCAGATGCACGCGCTCGGCCCGGAAGAAGACGATGTCCGGCTGCACGACGTCGTGCTCGTCGAAGACGATGTCGAACGGCGCGGCCACCGCGAGCCCGCCCGACGACCGCCGGTACTCGGTCAGCAGCGCGGTGACTTCGACGGCGGCGATCTGGTGGCGCAACAGCGGCGCCGGAACCACGACGAGCTCCCCTCCGTGAATCTCGTAGCGGCGCCCGTCGTCCGGCATCGCCAGAAGGTCGCGGTAGCCGACCCGCCGCGGCACGGCCTGCATGGGCGCCATCGTATCACCGAGGGCAGCATGCGAATCCCGTGCCAGGGAGGCGGGGCGGAGCGGCGCCGCGGACTGATATAGTGGCGCGATGAGCCAGACGGCATCGGCGGAGCCTCCCGGCGCGGCGGAAGCGCCCGGCGCAACCGGGGTCGGCGACGCGCCGGAGGCGCCCGGCGCGACGGAGGTCGGCAGCTACTTCGTCGCCAACTATCCCCCGTTCTCCACCTGGACGACGGACGCGGTCGAGGCAGCGGCGCGGCCCGCGCTGGCCACGCCCGCCCCGCCCGGCGTGCCGCTCGGCTTGTATCTGCACATCCCCTTCTGCCGCAAGCGCTGCCATTTCTGCTACTTCCGGGTCTACACGGACAAGAACGCCGCCGAGGTGCAGTCGTACCTCGACGTGCTGGGGCGCGAGTGGGAGCTGTACGCCGGGCAGCCGGCCCTCGCCGGCCGCCCGCTCGACTTCGTCTACTTCGGCGGCGGGACCCCGTCGTTCCTCTCGGTGCGGCAGCTCCGTGGCCTGGTCGACCGGCTGTCGGCCGTCAGCCCCTGGTCGGAGGCCAGCGAGATCACCTTCGAATGCGAGCCGGGAACGCTGACCGAGTCGAAGCTGGCCGCCATCCGCGAGATGGGCGTGACGCGGCTCAGCCTCGGCGTCGAGCACTTCGACGACCATGTGCTGGAGATCAACGGCCGGGCACACCGATCGGCCGAGATCTACCGCGCCTACGCGTTCGCCCGCTCGGTCGATTTCCCGCAGATCAACATCGACCTCATCGCCGGCATGCTCGGCGAGAGCGACGACAAGTGGCGGGCGGCGGTCGAGAAGGTCGTCGCGCTCGATCCGGACAGCGTCACCATCTACCAGATGGAGCTGCCCTTCAACACGACGATCAGCAGCGATCTGCTACACGGCAGCCGACAGTTCCAGCAGACGGTGGCGCCCTGGTCGACGAAACGGCGCTGGGTCGACGAGGCGTTCGCCGAGCTCGAGCGCGCCGGCTACACGATCGGCAGCGCCTACACCGCGGTCAAGGACCCGTCGCGCACGCGCTTCGTGTACCGCGACCGGCTCTGGCAGGGAGCGGACCTGGCGGGGCTCGGCGTGGCCTCGTTCGGGCACGTCAACGGCGTCCACATGCAGAACCTCGACTCGTGGGGGGCCTACGCGGCGGCCATCGAGGAGGGGCGCCTTCCGCTGAATCGCGCCTACCGGCCGACCGACGAGGAACGCCTCATCCGCGAACTGGTGCTGCAGCTCAAGCTGGGCTCCATCCGCCCGACCTACTTCCGCGAGAAGTACGGCGTCGACGTCCGGGAACGCTTCACCGATCCGCTGGCCTCCCTGGCGCGCGACGGCTACCTCGACGAGTCGTCCGCGGAGGCTGTCCGCCTCTCGCGCGGCGGCCTGCTGCGCGTCGACAGCCTGCTCCCCCGCTTCTTCCTGCCCGCCCACACCGACATCCGCTACACGTAGGCGCACCTCCGGGGGGCGGTGTGAGGTTCCCTCTCCCCGCGGGCGTGACCGACCGCCGATGACCACCGAGCCGCCAGGCGCGGAGACGCGAAGCGAGGGGTTGCTCTACCCCCTCGACCTGGTCTACGAGCGCGCCGGCATCGAGATTCCGCGCGTGGAGGTGGTCGCGCCGGACGACATCCCGCTCCCCTACCGCTCGCTGCTCGCGCACGACATCGACATGACGCTCACGCTGGAGCGGCACTTCGGCGGCCGGGTCGTGCTGCGGCCGCTGTCGACGTTCACGTTGGGCGACTCCTACTTCCGGCGGGTGCTGCTGGTGCAGGAGTACGCCGGCCAGCCGGTCGAGATGGGGG
>JAPOWL010000614.1 GCA_026707615.1 Acidobacteriota bacterium
CGTGGCGACGACCGAGGTCTGGAACGACCGGTCGGGTCAGCGCCAGGAGAAGACGGAGTGGCACCGCGTGGTCGTGTGGGGCAAGCAGGCGGAGACCCTCCAGGAGTTTCTCCTCAAGGGGCGGCAGGTCTACGTCGAGGGCCGGCTTCAGACGCGCAAGTGGGACGACCGGGACGGCAACACGCGGTATACCACGGAGGTCCGGGCCGACCGCGTCGTCCTGCTCGGGCGCCGTGACGGCGACGGCGGATCCCGGAGCTCGGACCGCCCGGAGCGTCCGGAGGCGCAACCCGCTCCCGCCATGGACGGTCCCGCCCCCGCCCCGGAGCTGACCGAGGACGACATCCCGTTCTGACGACCGGCGGCGGCAGTCCGGGCGTCGGCCGGCGCGACTACCCCTCGCGCGGCGCCGGATTCTCGGCGGGTGCCGGCTCGGCGCGACCGTACCGATCGTCGAGGCGGACCACGTCGTCGAGCTCCGGTGTCGAGACCTCGATCAGGGTGCAGTCGTCGATGGCCGTCATCCGATGGACGGTTCCGGGCGTGACGTGGACCCGCTCGCCCGCCGTCATCTCCCAGACGCGGGCCTCCGGGCCGTCGCCGAGCTCGAAGCGCAGGCGGCCTTCCCACAGCAGGATCGTCTCGTCCTTGCGGTTGTGGTACTGCAGGCTGAGCGCTTGCCCCGCGTCGATGTGCAGGATCTTGCCGACGTAGCGCTCCGTCTTCGCCCAATGCAGCTCGTAGCCCCACGGCTTGTCGACGCGGACGACTTCCTTGCTGCTCACTCTGCATCCTCCGGCGTCGTGATGTCGCGATGCTTCACCAGCAGGTGAATGCTACCGAGGTCGGCCATCCGTCGCCGCAGTCGCTCCACGATGGCCACGGAACGGTGACGGCCCCCGGTGCACCCGATCCCGATCGTAAGGTAGGTCTTGCCCTCCCCGGCGTACTGCGGCAGCAGGAAGCGGAGCAGCTCGGTCACCCGGGTCAGGAAGTCCCGCGCGGCGTCCCGGCCGCCGACGTAGCGCTGGACCTCCGGATCGACGCCGGTGCGGGGCCGGAGATGCGGCACGAAGTGGGGATTGGGGAGGAACCGGACATCGAACAGCAGATCGGACTCCAGCGGCACCCCGTGCTTGTACCCGAAGCTGATCAGCGTCACTACCAGCCGCGCCGTCGCCCCGCCCCGAAAGAGCTCCGTGAACACCGCGCGCAGTTCGTGCACCGTTAGGTCGGACGTGTTGATGACGCGGTCGGCCCCGCCCTTGATCGCCTCCAGGCGGGTGCGTTCTTCCAGGATGCCCTCGAGTACCGATCGATCGGGGGCGAGCGGATGGGGGCGTCGCGTTTCCGAGTAGCGGCGGACGAGAGCCTCGTCGCTCGCCTCGATGAAGAGGACGACGGTCCGGAGGTCCGCCCGTTCCCGCAGGCGCCCGAGCGCGGCGGGGAACGCAGCGAGAAAGCTCGGATCGCGCACGTCGAGCACGGCGGCCGAGGCCCCGACGCCGCTCGCGCTGCCGGCGCTCCGCACGGTAAGGTCCGCGAACGCGGGCAGCAACGCGGTGGGCAGGTTGTCGACGCACAGGTACCCCAGATCCTCGAGCGCGCGAATCGCCTGGGACTTGCCGGCCCCGGACAGCCCTGTGACGACGACGAACCGGGCGGGCGGCGCGTCCGAATGCGGCGAGTTGCCGTCCGCGGTCATGCCTCGCTCCGCGTGCCGGGCCCGGGTGGCGGCCGCGCCGCGGCCCTTCAGTACAACACCCTGCGCTGGCTCGAAGTCGGAATCCTCAGCTCCTCGCGGTACTTGGCGATCGTCCGGCGGGCAAGAACGAGGCCATCCTCCTGCAGCAGGCGCGCGATTCGCGAGTCGCTGAGCGGCTTCCGCGCATCCTCCCGCTCGATGATCTTCCGGATGCGCTGCTTGATGGTCACGGACGACACGTTCTCGCCGTACGAGCTGTGAATGCCGCTGTGGAAGAAGTACTTCATCTCGAACACGCCCTGCGGCGTGTGCATGTACTTGTTGTTGACCACCCGGCTGACCGTCGACTCGTGCATGCCGATGTCGTTGGCGACGTCCCGCAGCACCAGCGGACGAAGATGCTCGATGCCGAGCTCGAGGAACTCGCGCTGAAAGTGAATGATGCTGGTGGCGACCTTGTGAATCGTCTTCTGCCGCTGGTCCACCGACTTGATGAGCCAGAGCGCAGAGCGGAACTTCTCCTTCACGTACGCCCGGGTCTCCTCGGAGTTGTTGCTGCCCTTGTCGAGCATCCGTCTGTACACGGGGCTGATACGCAGTTGCGGCATGCCGTCCTCGTTGAGCACGGCGACGTACTGGTCCTCGACCTTGACGATGGAAACGTCCGGGATCACGTACTGCGACGCGACCGGATTCAGGCGGTTGCCCGGCTTCGGGTCGAGATGCTGCAGGATCTCGAGGTTCCTCTTCAGCTCGGCGATCGACATGCCCAGACGGCGCGCAAGCTCTGCGCCCTGATGGCGCTGCAGGAGCCTCAGATAGTCGGCCTCCCGGACGATGGTCTCGCAGGGCGTTCCCTCGAGCCCGAGGTGGCGAATCTGCAGCAGCAGGCACTCCTGAGGATTGCGGGCCGCCACCCCGACCGGATCGAAGGTCTGGACGAGCCTCAGCACGCGCTCGACCTCTCCGTTCGGCCAGGCGCCCATCGCGGCGATCTCGTCGATGGACGCGACGAGGTAGCCGTCCTCGTTCAGGTTGCCGATGATGGCGGCTCCGATCTCGCGGAGCAGATCGTCACTCGTGCGAAGCGAGAGCTGCCAGGCCAGGTGGTCTGCCAGGGAGCTGGTCGTCGACAGCGTGTTCTCGATCGGCGGCAGCTCCTTGACCTCCCGCGGGGCGCGGGGCCGGTAGCCGTCGTCGAGGTAGTCGCCGAAGAAGTACTCGTAGTCGGCGTCGTCCCAGGTGTCCTGCCGATCGCTGGTCGGTTCGGGATCCGGATCCGCCTTGTCGACCTGCGCGGAAGCATCCGCCTGTTGCTGTTCCTCGGCCGGGACCTCCTCGAGCAGCGGGTTCTCCACTACCTCCTGCGTCAACAGGTCGACGAGCTCCAGCGTGGACATCGGAAGCAGCTTGATCGCCTGCTGCAGCGACGGCGTCAGGATCAGCTTCTGGGACAGCCTTGCCTGCAGCTTCTGCTGTATCGCCATGGGGACGTGCGTGCTTGCGCCGCCTGGAGTGCGGGGGGACTCTCTCGATCTTAGTCCAAACGGAAGTCGGCGCCCAGGTAGATCCGCTTCACCTCCTCGTCGGCGGCGAGCGCCGCGGGGGTCCCGCTCCGGAACACCACACCGTCATGCACGATGTATGCCCGGTCCGTGATACGGAGCGTCTCGCGCACGTTGTGGTCGGTGATGAGCACGCCGATGCCGCGGGCCTTGAGGTGGAAGATGATCGCCTGAATGTCGCCGATCGCGATCGGGTCGATCCCGGCGAACGGCTCGTCGAGCAGCATGAACGACGGGGACACCACGAGCGCTCGGGTAATCTCGACGCGGCGGCGCTCACCCCCCGAGAGCGTGTGGGCGCTCGCCCTGGCCAGGGACGTGAGATTGAGCTCGGCGAGCAGCTCCGCCACCCGAGCCCTCCGTTCCGAGCGGCTCAGTCCGAGCGTCTCGAGGATGGCCAGGATGTTCTGCTCGACCGTCAGCCCGCGAAAGATGGACGGTTCCTGGGGGAGGTATCCGATCCCCTTGCGGGCCCTGAGGTACATCGGATCCCCGGTGACGTCGCGTCCGTTGAGCAGCACGCGTCCCGTATCGGGGGCGGTCAGGCCGACCACCATGTAGAAGGTGGTGGTCTTGCCGGCGCCGTTCGGGCCCAGCAGTCCGACGACCTCGCCGGACCGGACGTCGAGGCTCACCTCGCGGACCACCGTGCGGCCGCCGTACGACTTGGTGAGCTTCGCCGTCCGCAGGGTCGCGGCGGCGCTCGAGCCGGCCATGCGTCACGGCCCGGGCGACAACGAGACGCACCCATCGCTGGTCGACGAGGTGCGGCCCTCTCCCCCGCCGTCGACCTGCACCTCGTCGGTGATGAAGAACGTCAGGGTGCGCCCTGTCGTCTCGCGGCAGGCATCCTCGGTCTGCTCCAGGATTTCGACCGGGTCGCCTTCCATCTCGTACCGGCCGTCGGCGTCGTCGTACGCCATCGTCTCGCCGGTGACGCGCCGACCCGGGAGCTCGAGAACGACGTCGCCGGAGGCGAAGGTGCGATCGAGGGTCCGGGCGTCGCCCTGCAGCAGGACCTCGATGGACTCGGCGGAGAGGTCGCTGCGAGGATTCCGGAGGCCTGCGTTTCCTTCGTAGGTGACCCGCCGGGTTGCATCGTCGTACGCCATCGATCCCCCGCTTCCGACCGTCGTCAGGGCTTCCACGTCCCCGGTCTCGTCGTTCTTCTGGACGATCGTCGTCCGCGTGCGGACGCTTCCTTCGGCGTGCAGGCTTCCCGTCGCCTCGTTCAGGGCGATCGAGGCCCCGACGAACTCCGCCTGCTCCTGCCAGAGCCGGGCCGGGGAGCCGGAATACGTCGCCACCGAGAGCTCCGGGTCGTACACGAGCCGATCGGCGGCGACGTAGACCCGCTCGCTCGCAGCGAGCAGGCCCGGCCGGCGGCTGGTGTCCCCGTCCGCCTCCGCCAGCGCCTCGAGCACGCTCGTGACGCTGCCGGTCGCGTCCATTCCCCGCGCGCCCAGGGTCAACGTGATCGTCTCCGCCTCGGTGTCGCCCCGGGTGTCCTCGACGCGCGGCTCTGCCCCTCCGCTCTCACCGCTCGTCAGAGTGAGGTGGGCGTTCCCGACGTCGTAGGTCGCCTCGTCCGCGCTCGCCGCCAGCGAGTCGTCCTCCACGCCGACCCCGCCGAGGAAGCGGGCTTCTCCCAGGCTTGCGAGGTCCTCGGCGAGATCCGCTTCGAGTCGGCTCGCGCGCATGACGCGATCCCGGCCGCCCTCGCCGCTGCCGCGGGCGCCCGGCTCGCGGTACACCACCCCGCCGTCGAACGCGGCGTTCCAGCCGTCTTCCTCGCCCGCGCCGATCTCGACCGTGTCGGCGGTGACGCGCGCGCCATCGGCGTCCGACCGCAGCGACGGAAGGTCGACCGCCACCTCCTCGACGGCCGAGAGGCTCCGCAGCGCGCCTCCTTCGCCGAGCGCCACCGTCACGGTCGCTCCCGCGATACGGGTCCCGGCGGCGTCCGGCGGGCCGAACAGCTCGACCACCGCCGTTCCGGCCAGAATCGCGCGGTCGATCGCACCGTCTTCGTACTCGATGGTAACGGTTCGCGCCGCCATCCGCCGGAGCCGTCCCGGCGTCCCCGTCGTGCCCAGAATCCGGGCCGCGCCCCGGAGCTCCAGCGCGTCCAGCCGCGACGCGTCGGGATCGAATCGCAGGGTGGCGTCGTCTCCGCGCATGCGCCAGCCGGCGGAGTCGATCTCGACACCCCCGGCGAACCGCATGTCGCCCCCCAGGCGATCGATCCGGGCCCTGCCCGCGGTGATCGTCGTCTCCGCCCCGCCGCCGGCGCCGGTCGCGTTCAGCGTCACGACGGCCTGCGGATCCAGGTGCAGCAGGCCGCCGCCGAGCTCGTAGCGCGCCGCCTCGCCGGCCAGCCGCATCCACCCCTGCTCGAACCCGGCCGGCTGCGGCATGGTGACCCGCCGGTCGGCCTCGGAGTAGGCCGCTTCCGACGTGCGGCCGGCGAGCCCGTCGCCGGTCTCGATGCCGACGTTGCCCGCGAAGCGCCACTCCCCGGCTTCCTCCACGCCGGAAGCCTCGTCGCCGTACATCCGGAAGCCCGTGCTCGCCTCGTCCGGAGGGACGGTGACGGAGACGCCTACCAGCCTGGCGGATCCGTCCTCGTAGGCGAACTGCCGGTCGGCTTCGATGATCGAGCCGCCGGCCAGCGTGATGCGGCTGTCGCTCGACTGGATGATGGCCGTGGCATCGGCACGGTCGACCGCCACGGCCCGCGTCGGGCTGCGGCGCTGCATGCCGAAGAAGAAGACGGCGACGGCGAACGTCACCACGAAGGAAAGAAGAGCGATGCGCGCGGAACGCGTCCACCTGCCCATTTTCGCCGGGCCCCCGTACGTTCGACTGTACCTCACGCCGGGTGATGATGCGGCGGACCCGCGGTGCCGCGGTCCTCACTCCGTGGCGTGCTGCGCCGCAAGCTCCCGGGCGTCCGATTCGGCTGCGTCGGCGACCGCGAGCTCGGTGTACGTCTGCCCCTGATACGTGTTCTCGACGACGGAGTACGCGAGCTGCAGCCCATCCC
>JAPOWL010000031.1 GCA_026707615.1 Acidobacteriota bacterium
GGGGTGCCCTTCTCCGATCCGCTGGTCGACGGGCCCGTCATCCAGCGCGCGTCGGAGCGGGCGCTGGCGGCGGGCGGCACCCTGGCGACGGCCCTCGATCTGGTCGCCGGGGTGCGCGCGTCGGTCGACGCCGGCGTGGTGCTGTTCACCTACGCCAACCCCGTGCTGCGGATGGGGCTCCGGGATTTCATGGCGCGGGCGGCGGACGCGGGAGTCGACGGGGTGCTGGTGCTCGACCTGCCGATAGAGGAAGCGGACGGGCTGCGCGGCGCCGCGGCCGACGCGGGCATCGATCCGATCTTCCTCCTGAGCCCGACGACGACCGACGCGCGCATTCGGCGCGCGGCCTCGCTCGGACGCGGGTTCCTGTACGGGATCTCGCGTCTCGGGGTCACCGGAGCGCGGGAGGCGATCGCCGCGGGGGCGAGCGAGCTCGCGGGCCGGATTCGCGCCGTGACGGATCTCCCCATCGCCCTCGGGTTCGGAATCTCGCGCCCGGAGCACGTGGCGGCGGTCGGGCGCTGGGCGGATGCGGCCGTCGTGGGCAGCGCCCTCGTCGACGTCATCGCCCGGACGGCGAACGGCGACCTGAGCGGCGAGGTCGAGCGCTACGTTCGCTGGTTGCGCGGGAGCGCCCCCGCGCGGACGAGAGAGTGACATGGCAGAACCGCCCGGCCCCTCCGCACCCGCCCCGGCCAGCGTGGACGCGCAACTGAAGGAGTTTCGAAACCGGATCGACCGGCTCGACGAGCAGCTCGTGCGTCTGCTGAACGCACGCGCCTCCTGTGCCGACGAGATCGGGCATCTGAAGGACCAGGTCGGGATGGAGACGTATCAGCCGAGCCGTGAGGTCGAGGTGCTGAGGCACGTGCGGGCCGTCAACCCCGGCCCGCTCGACGACGGCGCCATCACGCGCCTGTTCGAACGGATCATCGACGAGTCGCGGCGGCTCGAGCGGCTCGCACACGACGGGGAGGCATGACGCGGAGCGGGCGCGGTCGAGGCTCGCCGGAGCGGAGGAGAGCACCATGGTGGTCGTGATGCAGGAGCGGGCGGCGGAGGATCAGATCCAACACGTCATCGCGACGCTCGTCGAGAAGGGGTTCGACGTGCATCGCTCGACGGGGCAGATGCGCACGGTGCTGGGCGCGGTCGGCGGCAAGCGGGACTTCGACAAGCGCCTGCTGGAGGTGATGGGCGGCGTGCAGGAGGTGCTGCGCATCACGGAACCGTACAAGCTCGCCAGCCGCACCTTCCGCCCGGAGCCGACGGTGGTCTCGATGGGCGACTTCCGCATCGGGGGCGACGAGGTGATCGTCATGGCGGGACCCTGCTCGGCGGAGACCGAGGAGCAGGTCGAAGCGGCGGCCGCGGCCGTCGCCAGGGCCGGCGCCAAGGTCTTCCGCGGCGGCGCGTTCAAGCCTCGCAGCTCGCCCTACAGCTTCCAGGGGCTCGGCGAGGCGGGGCTGCAGATGATGCGCACCGCGTGCGACCGCCACAAGCTGAAGCTGGTGTCGGAGGTGATGGACGTCAGCCAGATCGAGCTGGTGGATCGGTACGCCGACATGCTGCAGGTGGGCGCCCGCAACATGCAGAACTTCACCCTGTTGCGGGAGCTGGGGCGCACCCGGAAGCCGGTGCTGCTGAAGCGCGGCATCTCGGCCACGATCGAGGAGTGGCTGCTCTCCGCGGAGTACATCCTCTCGGGCGGCAACCCGGACGTCGTGCTCTGCGAGCGCGGCATCCGCACCTTCGAGAGCTACACCCGCAACACGCTCGACATCTCGGCCGTACCGGTCATCCACAAGCTGAGCCACCTGCCGATCGTCGCCGACCCGAGCCACGGAACCGGCCGGAGGGACAAGGTGGCCCCGATGGCGCGGGCCGCCGTGGCCGCCGGCGCCGACGGGCTGATCATCGAGGTGCATCCGGATCCGGACCGCGCGCTGAGCGACGGGGCGCAGTCGGTCTTCCCCGACCAGTTCGAACGGCTCATGGCGGAGCTCCGCATCATCGCGCCGGCGATCGGTCGGAGCATCTGCGTGGAGCCGGTCCCCCACCGCGCCTGGGCGTAGGCCGGGCAGCCGCTCGCATGTCCGACACGAGGCGCACGCTCCCCGTCATCCAGGCCCCGGACGCCTCGTCCGAGCCGCCGGTCTTCGAGAAGGTCGCGATTCTCGGTCTCGGCCTGATCGGCGGCTCGCTGGCGCTCGCCGCCCGCCGCACCTGGCCGCGCGGGCTCGTGATCGGCGTCGACGACAAGGCGGTCCTCGAGCAGGCGATGGTCCTGCACGCGATCGACGTCGCCGCGGACGACCCGGTCGTCATCGCCGAGGCGGACGTCGTGGTGCTGGCCGCCCCGGTCCGGGCCAACATCGCCCTGCTCGACGAGCTGGCCGATCACGTGACGGGATCGGCCGTGGTGACCGACGTCAGCAGCACCAAGCGGGAGATCGTCGCCGCGGCGCAGCGGCTCCCGGAAAGGCTGCCGTTCATCGGCGGCCATCCGTTCGCGGGAGCCCCGCGCGGAGGCATCGCCCACGCGCGGCCCGACCTGTTCGCGGGGCGGCCGTGGCTGTTCACGCCGGCCGACGACCGGCACGGCGAGGCGCTCGACCGGCTGCAGCGCTTCGTGAGCGCCATCGGGGCGGTCCCGCGGGCGCTTCCGCCGGAGGCCCACGACCGGCTGCTCGCCTTCCTGAGCCACCTCCCGCAACTGACGGCGTCGGCCCTGATGCACGTGGTCGGAGCGGAGGCGGGCGCCGACGGGCTCGCTCTCACCGGGCGGGGGCTGGCCGACACGACGCGCCTCGCGAGCAGCCCCGCATCGATCTGGAAAGACATCTGCGCCACCAACCGGGACGAGGTGACCGGAGCGCTCGACGCGCTCATCGGCGAGTTGCGGGCACTGCGCGACGATCTGGAGGCGGGAGACACCCTGGAGCGGGTGTTCGAGTCCGCCCGGAGGTGGCGGCGCGAGCTCGTGGCGCGCCGGGACGACGAACCGGGTTAGCTCGACCTTGCGGCGCAAGCTCCTAGCGAATGCGGTAGCCGCGAACCTCGACGCGGGTGCGGGCCGACATCACGACGTCGTCGCGCTGCTTGAGGTTCAGGCGCACCTCGTAGCGGCCGCCGTAGTCGTAGGTGTGGCGGACCGAGAAGCGCCGGCGGACCCGGCTCACCCCGGGCTCGAAGGGGTCGCAGTCGGGGGTCGAGGCCGAGATCGTGTCGTCGCCCCAGTCCCACTCCACCGTGGTGCAGTAGAGCTCCTCGTTGTCGTCGGGTCCGCCCCGAAGCTCGCCGACGAAGAGGATGCTCGCAGGGGCGAAGGCGACGCGCGGGGTCGCGCGCAACCTCAGCCGTGCATCGTCGTCCTGGACCAGCTCGACCCGGACGACGCCGTGGACCGTGTGGCCCGGCGATGCGCCCAGCACGAGCATCGCCGCCACCCCGGGAAGCAGAAAGGCGCGAAGGCGTCTGGTCACGGGCTCATTGTAGCCCGATATAATCCCGGCCGTGTCCATCGACCGCACGGAGCCCACCGTCACCGTCGTCTCCACCGCGCCCGCCGACATCGACGCCGACCTGCTGGCGCTGCCGGTCTTCGGAGGCGACGACCTCGCGCAGGATGTCGGCGGCCTCTCCGCCGCCAGCGGCGGCGAGCTGGCCCGCGCCCGCGCCAGCGGGGAGTTCCGCCCGAAGCCGCGCGAGACGCTGCTGGTCCGGACCGTGGGGGACGGGTGGCGACCGCCGCGGGTGCTGCACGTCGCCGCCCGCACGGAGGCGTCCGACCCCGCGGCGCCGCTCCGCGAGGCGGCGGCGGTGGCGGCGCGGACGGCCGCGCGCCTGCACGTCGGCCGACTCGCCTTCGTCTGCCGGGGCGGCGTCGACCCCGCGCGGGCCGCGCAGGCGGCGGCGGAGGGCCTCGTGCTGGGGGGCTTCGAGGACCGGCGCTACAAGTCGGACCGCGAGGCGCCCACGCTCCGCGAGTGCGTCGTCGTGGCGGACGAGGCGGCCGACGCCGACCTGCCCGCCGCCGCCTCGCGGGGCCGCACGCTCGCGGCAGCCGCCAACGTGGCCCGCGAGCTGGCCGGCGAGCCGAGCAACGTCCTGACGCCGCGCGTGTTCGCCGACCGGGCGGCCGCGCTCGTCGGGGAAGCGGGCGTCGGCGTGGAGATCCTCGACGAGGAGGCCATCCGGTCGCTCCGCATGGAGCTGCTGCTCGGGGTCGCGCGCGGCAGCAGCGAGCCGCCGCGCCTGCTCGTGATGCGCCACGAGCCGCCCCACGCGAAGGAGAGCCCGGTCCTGGCTCTCGTCGGCAAGGGCGTGACCTTCGATACCGGAGGAATCTCCATCAAGCCCGCCGACGGCATGGAACGGATGAAGGAGGACATGTCGGGCGGCGCGGCCGTCGTCGGCGCGTTGCGCGCCATCGGCCAGCTCCGGGCGCCGTGCCGCGTGATCGGCCTCGTCCCGATGACCGAGAACATGCCGGGCGGGCGCGCCACCAAGCCGGGCGACATCCTGACCGGCGCGAGCGGCACTACGGTGGAGGTCACCAACACCGACGCGGAGGGCCGGCTGATCCTCGCCGACGCCCTGTGGTACGCGCGCGAGCTCGGCGCCACGCACCTCGTCGACGTCGCCACGCTGACGGGGGCCTGCATCGTGGCCCTGGGTCATGTCTCGAGCGGCCTGTTCGGCCGCCCCGCCACCTGGGTGGATGCCGTCCGCGGCGCCGGCGAGCGGGCCGGCGAGAGCCTGTGGCCGCTGCCGGTCGGCGAGGAGTACCGCGAGTTGCTCCGCTCCGAGATGGCCGACCTGAACAACGTGGGCGGCCGGCCGGGAGGCGCGTCGAGCGCCGCCGCGTTCCTCGAGGCGTTCGCCGGCGACCTGCCGTGGACGCACGTCGACATCGCGGGGACGGCCTGGGACGACAAGGGTCGGGAGGACCGGGCCAAGGGGGCCACGGGCGTCATGGCGCGGACCCTCGCCGGTCTGGCCCTCGACCCCGGGGCTTGGTAGGCTCGACCGATGGTCCCCCCGCCTGCCCAGCCCGGCCAGCCCGCGGACGCCGTCCCGCTTGGCCAGCCTGCCTCGCCCGCTCCGGCCCCGGAACCCGTCACCCCGTTCGTCTACGAGGTCGTGGAGCCGACCACCCCGTCGACGACCGCCATCGACTACCTGCTGGGGGCGTTCGCCGTCGTGGGGACGGTGGCCGCGGTCGCCATCGTCCTCGGCCTGCTGTTCGCCGGCACGCTGATCGCGGTGCGGCGCGCGCGCGGCACTGCGCTGACGGGCGCCGGGAGCGCCAGCACGCGCCTCGACCTCGGGGCCCGCCTGGGCCCGACCTCCGCCCAAGCCGACACATCCGACTCCGCGCCGGGCGGTACGGCAGGCGGCCCGGAGTCCGCACCGTAGAACGGCGGGACTCCGGGAGGCGTCGGGCCCCGCAGCGGAGCCGCGACGACGCTGGGCTGGCCAAGGCGGGGAGAGCATCGGTACACGGTGCCGATTGCCCCGGGATGGGTCCGTTCTCTGCGGGTCACCGCGAGCCTGGGACGTCAGGGTGCGGCGGCGCCGCGGCCCGCCTGCCAGAGGGTCCAGTTCGCGTTGACCGTCGACGTGCGTCCGGCGCCCTCGAACACGAGCAGCCGGGTGGCCACCTTGTCGATGAAGAACCGGTCGTGGCTGACCACGACGACCGCGCCCGGGAAGTTCACGAGGGCCCGTTCCATCACCTGCGTGGCGGTGACGTCGAGGTGATTGGTCGGCTCGTCGAGAATCACCACCGGCGCCCCCGACAGCAGCGACAGGGCCAGGGCGACGCGGGCCCGCTGGCCGCCCGACAGCGTCCCGATCTCCTGCTGCAGGTCCATTTCGGAGAACTGCAGGAGCTCGAGGAAGCGGTGGACCTGCTTGCGCGGGGCCCGGTGGGCGAGCCCCTCGAAGTTGACCTTCCGGGTCACCGTCGCCTTCGGATCGAGGCCGTCGAGGACGGCGTTGTAGTCGGCCCAGGCGTTGCCGAGCTTCCAGTGCACGCGGCCCGCGTCGGGCGCCACGTCGTTCCGCAGCACGCGCAGCAGGGTCGTCTTGCCGCAACCGTTGGGTCCGACGACCACCAGCCGCTCTCCGCGGTGCAAGGTGAAGTCGAGGCCGTCGAACAGCGTCTGTCCGCCGTAGCGCTTCGAGAGCTGCGTCACCTCGCAGAGCTCGTCGGCGGTGCGCATTCCGCGGTAGATGCCCGTCACGATGGTGTCGACCTCGCGCGGAGCCTGCCGCTTGCGG
>JAPOWL010000118.1 GCA_026707615.1 Acidobacteriota bacterium
CGGCCAGCCCGAGCGTGCGGAAGACGACGCCGGTGAGCGGCGCCACGTGCGCCCGGATGCCCCCCGCGCGCGCGTTCAGCTCGGTCATCGCCGCGAACGGCCAGACCCGGGCCGCGGTGGCCGCGAGCGTGCGGCCCTGCACCCGGCTGGCCCGGTTGGCGACGCAGTTGGTGAGGAAGGCGTGGTTCAGGGCGTCGAGCTCCTCCAGCCGCTCCGGGCTGCGGTGCGCGGCGGTCACGAGCGGGAGCGCGCCCCATCCCGCCTGCTGAATCGACTCCGCCACGAATCGGCTGAGCGCCGCCTCGCCGTCGACATGCCCGGCCTGCCACGCCGCCTCCAGCCCCCACGAGTGGGCGAACACGCCGACCGGGAATGCCGAGTCGACGATCTGCCACGCGAGCCAGTCGGACGTCACCGCGGTGCACCCCATGACGGCGGGCTTGCTGGTGCCGGCCAGACCCGCCGCAGTCCGTGTTCGGCCCCGGCCCTCGACGCCCCGGGGCTCGCGCCGCGGAACGCCGCCGCGTTCCCCTTCTGCGGCGCAACTCTAGAACAGGCAGTAGCGCTGCGCGAGGGGCAGCACGTCCGCCGCGGCGGCGGTCAGCACCTCGCCGTCGGCGGTGACGACGTAGGTCTCGGGGTCGACCTCGATGCGCGGCAGCGCGTCATTGAGCTTCATGTCGCGCTTGCCGATCGCGCGGCACCCGCGGACGGCCGACAGGTCCTTCGTGAGCCCGTAGCCGGCCGCCGTCCCCGCCTCGACCGCGAGCTGGGAGACGAAGGCCAGCGACGTCGCCCCGGATGCCCGGCCGAAGGCCCCGAACATCGGGCGCATCAACTGCGGCTGCGGCGTGGGGATGGACGCGTTGGCGTCGCCCATCTGCGCCCAGGCGATGAAGCCGCCCTTCACGACGAGCTCCGGCTTGACGCCGAAGAAGGCCGGCTTCCAGAGCACGAGATCGGCGAGCTTGCCCACCTCGACCGAGCCCACCTCGTGCGCGATGCCGTGCGCGATGGCCGGGTTGACGGTGTACTTGGCGACGTAGCGGCGGATGCGCAGGTTGTCGTTGTCGCCCTGCTCGCCGTCGAGCCGGCCGCGCTCCGCCCGCATCTTGTCGGCGGTCTGCCACGTGCGGGTGACCACCTCGCCCACGCGCCCCATGGCCTGGCTGTCGCTGGCCATGATGCTGATGGCCCCGAGGTCGTGCAGCACGTCCTCGGCCGCGATCGTCTGCCCCCGGATGCGGCTCTCCGCGAAGGCGACGTCCTCCGGCGTGTTCTTGTCGAGGTGGTGGCAGACCATGAGCATGTCGAGATGCTCGTCGAGGGTGTTGACGGTGTAGGGGCGGGTCGGGTTGGTGGAGCTCGGCAGGACGTTGGGCTCCCCGCAGACCCGGATGATGTCGGGGGCGTGCCCGCCGCCGGCCCCCTCGGTGTGGTACGTGTGGATGGTGCGGCCCTTGAACGCGGCGATCGACGCGTCGACGAACCCCGATTCGTTCAGCGTGTCGGTGTGGATGGCCACCTGGACGTCGAAGCGCTCCGCCTCGCCCAGGCAGCAGTCGATGGTGGCGGGCGTCGAGCCCCAGTCCTCGTGCAGCTTCAGCCCCACGGCGCCGCTCCGGATCTGCTCCTCGATCCCCTCCGGCATCGACGTGTTGCCCTTGCCGAGGAAGCCGAAGTTCATCGGCAGCGAGTCGATGGCCTGGAGCATCAGCCGGACGTGCCGGGTGCCCGGCGTGCACGTGGTCGCCTTGGTGCCGGTGGCCGGGCCCGTGCCGCCGCCGATGAACGTCGTCACCCCGCTCGCCAGCGCCTCGTGGACCTGCTGCGGCGAGATGAAGTGCACGTGGGCGTCGATGCCGCCCGCGGTCAGGATCAGGCCCTCCCCGGCGATCGCCTCCGTCGTCACCCCGACGATCAGGTCGTCGCTCACGCCGGCCATGACGTCCGGGTTGCCCGCCTTCCCGATGCCGGCGATGCGCCCGTTCCTGATGCCGACGTCCGCCTTCCGGATACCGGTCCAGTCGACGATGAGGGCGTTGGTGATCACGCAGTCGAGGGCTCGCTCGTCCGTGACGCCGGCCGCCTGCCCCATGCCGTCGCGCAGCACCTTGCCGCCCCCGAACTTGCACTCGTCGCCGTAGACGGTGGCGTCGTCCTCGACCTCGGCCACCAGGCCGGTGTCGCCCAGGCGCACGCGGTCGCCGCGCGTCGGCCCGTAGAGGTCCGCGTAGTGCCGCCGGTCGATGCGGTGCGCCATGACTACTCCCAGCTCCCGAGGTCGCGCCCCTCGACGACCGGACCGCTCGCCCAGGCGTTCCCGCCGCGGACGATGCGGTCGCCCGCAATCGGGACCAGCCGCACCGTCCTGCTCTCCCCCGGCTCGAAGCGGACCGCGGTGCCGGCGGGGATGTCGAGGCGGTGTCCGTAGGCGGCCCCGCGGTCGAAGGCCAGGGCGCGGTTGGTCTCGAAGAAGTGATAGTGGCTGCCGACCTGAATCGGGCGGTCGCCCGTGTTCGAGACGCTCAGCGTGATGGTCTCGCGGCCGTCGTTCAGGGTGATCTCCCCCTCCGCGGTCAGGACCTCGCCCGGCGGGCCGGACGTGGCCGACGCGGGCCGTCCCACCGCCGGCCGCCCGGGCGCCGCCGCATCCGTCGCCGGCGCCGGTGCCAGGGGCTCGAGGAAGCTCCCGTAGAGCGCCAGGGCGCGGTCGCCGTGCTCCGCCACGATGGGGTGGTGGACGGTCACCAGCTTCGTGCCGTCCGGGAACGTCCCCTCCACCTGCACCTCGTCGACCATCTCCGCGATGCCGTCGAGCACGTCGGCGGTCCCCAGGAAGCGGCGTCCGAGGTCCATCAGCTCGGCCACCGACCGGCCGTCCCGGATGAACTCCAGGAGCTGCGTCGCGATCAGTGCGACCGCCTCGACGTGGTTCAGCCTGAGGCCCCGGGCCAGGCGCTTCTGGGCGAGGAACCCGGCCTGGTGCAGGACCAGCTTGTCGACCTCGCGTGGCGTGAGGTGCATGTCTCTACCATTTCCGCGCCCACGGGCTGTCGCCGAGCAGCCGGGGCACAAAGCCGAGCAGGTCGCGGAGCACGCCGTCGACGTCCTCCACCGTGCGGCCGACGACGCGCAGGACGCCGCCGCCGGGCTCGAGCGGCGAGAAGGCGACGAGGCGGTCCGCCCGCCGCTCCACCGGCACCGCCCGCACGCGCGCGTCGAGCCGCTCGATCTCGCCCTCGAGCCTGCGCCCGGCCAGGACGGCGACGGCCAGCACGTCGTAGCGGCCGAAGCGCTCGGCCAGCGGGCCGTCCGACGGGCGGAGCGCCACCGCGTCGTGCACCACCAGGCGACCCTCCACGTGGACCGCGGTGCGGCTGACGTACTCCTCGAAGACCCAGCGCTCCCCCGACTCGCGCCGGCCCGAGGTGACCCAGTCGACGAGCACCAGCCCGCCGCCCGCGGCGACGGCGATGCGCTGCGCCTGGCGGTAGCGGGACCCCGCGAAGCAGATGACCGCGTCCGGCGCGACGACGAGCAGCCCGCCCTCGCCCACGGCGGCATCGAGCGCCACCCGCGTGCCGCGCGGCGAGCGGTAGACCTTGGTGGCCGACTGCGTCGAGAGGAACGCCGCGGCGCCGCTCCCGACCGTCGCCTCGACCGCGATGTCGTCGCCGTCGACCAGCCCGCCGCCGTAGCTCGACGTGTAGATCCAGGCCGCGTGGCCGTGGTTGCGCGGCGTCAGCAGGCGCAGGGGGCTCGTCGCATAGGCCTGGCGGACGAAGCTGCGCCCCTTCATCTGCTCGACCGTGAACCGCCCGTGACCCGGTCGCCTGTCGACGTGCGGCTCCGTCAGTCCGGCGATCGGTGGCGCCGCGCCGGCGCTAGACCGTGAGGTACTGGCGGATGTCATCGTCGCTCAGCTCGTCGATCGCACCGCCGGCCACCAGCCGACCCTTGTCCAGGATGCGGAACTCGCTGGCCACGCGCCGGGCGAACGGCAGCTTCTGCTCCACGAGCAGCACGGTGACGCCAGCCTCCCGGTTGAGCCTGAGGATGATATCGCCTATCTCGTGGACGATGTTCGGCTGGATCCCCTCCGTCGGCTCGTCGAGGATGAGCAGCCGCGGCTCGAGCACGAGGGCGCGACCGATGGCGAGCTGCTGCTGCTGGCCCCCGGACAGGTCGCCGCCGCGGCGCTGGAGCATCTTCCGGAGCACCGGGAAGATCTCGAACACGCGGGGCGGTATGGTCCGCCCGCCGTCGCGCCGCGCCCCCATGCCGATCGCGAGGTTCTCCTCCACCGTGAGCTGCGGGAAGATCTCGCGCCCCTGCGGCACGTAGCCGATGCCGAGCCGCGCCCGGGCCTCGGGCGGGCGCGCCAGCAGGTCGACGCCGTCGAACGACATCGCGCCCGACGCCGCCGGGATGAGCCCCATCAGGCACTTGAGCAGGGTGGTCTTGCCCATGCCGTTGCGGCCCATCAGGCACAGGCGCGTCCCGGCCGCGACGTCGAGGTCGATGCCCCACAGCGTGCGGCTGCCGCCGTACGACTGGTTCAGGCCCCGGATGCTCAGGAGGCTCATGCGCCCAGGTACACCTCGATGACGCGGGGGTCGGCCTGCACGTCGTCCATGCTCCCTTCCGCCAGCACGCGCCCTTCGTGGAGGACCGCCACGCGGTTCGCTATCGACCGGACGAACTCCATGTCGTGCTCCACGACGACCACCGAGTGGCGGCCGGCCAGCGACAGCAGCAGCTCGCCCGTGCGCTCGGTCTCCTGCGGCGTCATGCCCGCGACCGGCTCGTCCACCAGCAGCAGCTTCGGCTCCTGCATCAGCAGCATGCCTATCTCGAGCCACTGCTTCTGCCCGTGCGCCAGGGTGCCCGCGCGCGCGCCGCGCTTCGCCTCCAGCCCGGTGGTCTCGAGCACATGGTCGATGCGCGCCCGGTCCCGGCCCGACAGGCGCGCGAAGACGGTGGGCCAGAACGACTTGTCGCCGGCGAGGGCGAGCTCCAGGTTCTCGTGGACGGTGAGGAAGTCGAACACGGTCGGCTTCTGGAACTTGCGGCAGATGCCGAACTGCGCGATCTCCGGCTCGCTCAGCGTGAGCAGGTTGGTCTCGGTCCCGTACCACACCGAGCCGGCCTCGGGGCGCGTCTTGCCGGTCACGACGTCCATCATCGTCGTCTTGCCGGCCCCGTTGGGACCGATGACGCACAGCAGCTCGCCGGGGTCGACGTGCAGCGTGAGGTCGTCGAGGGCCTTGAAGCCGTCGAAGCTCACCGTGACGTTGCGCAGGTAGAGCACGTTGCCGCTCAGCACGGACGGCTTGCGCCGCAGCGCCGCCTCGCGCTTCTCCCGCCAGGCGTCCCGCCGGCTCGCGGCCTCCCCCGCGCGGACGCCTTCCGTCGCGGACCCGTCCGCCCCCGGCGGGTCGCCCCCGGTTTCCGCGGCGTCGGTCGGGCGCACGCCTGGCGGCTCGGTCACTGGCGGCGGTCCCCGGCGGGCAGCAGTCCCGCCAGCCCGCGGGGAAGGAAGAGCGTGGATCCGATGAACACCGCGCCGAGCGCGTAGAGCCAGAGCTCCGGCAGGGCGCTGGTGAAGTAGGTCTTGGCGTAGTTGACGAGCACCGCCCCGCCGGCGGCGCCGTACAGCGTGCCGCGGCCGCCGACGGCCACCCAGATCACCACCTCGATGGAGTTGATGGGCTCGAACTCGCCGGGGTTGATGATGCCCACCTGCGGCACGTAGAGCGCTCCCGCCACCCCCGCGAGGACCGCCGAGAGGACGAACACCCACAGCTTGTAGGCATCCACCCGGTAGCCGAGGAAGCGGGTGCGGCTCTCGGCGTCGCGGATGGCCCGCAGGACGCGGCCGGCGCGCGATGCGAGCACGGCCCGGCAGATCCAGTAGCCGGCGCCGAGGGCCACCGCGGTCGCCGCCAGCAGCCCGGAGCGGGTGGCGTCGCTCTGCAGGTCGAATCCGAGCAGGTCCTTGAAGTCCGTGAAACCGTTGTTGCCCCCGAAGCCCATGTCGTTGCGGAAGAAGGCGAGCATGAGCGCATAGGTGAGCGCCTGCGTCATGATCGAGAGATACACGCCCGTGACGCGCGAGCGGAACGCCAGCCAGCCGAACACGAAGGCGAGGGCGCCGGGGGCCAGCGCCACCAGCACCATGGCGAACCAGAACTGGTCGAAGCCGTACCAGAACCACGGCAGCTCTTCCCAGTTCAGGAACACCATGAAGTCGGGCAGGACGGGGTGCCCGTAGACGCCCCGC
>JAPOWL010000266.1 GCA_026707615.1 Acidobacteriota bacterium
CTGCTCGGACCGGAGCCTGCGGAGCTGTCCACCATCGGTGGCGTCCGGCCGGCGATCGACGCTGCCCACGTCGTTCTCATCGGCGTCCGGGACCTCGATCCGCCCGAGCGCGAGCGGGTGGTCGCCTCCGACATTCATGTCTTCACGATGGAGGATGTCGACCGTCTCGGGATGGCGACGGTCGCCGAACGAGCCATCGCGATGGCCGGCGCCGGCACCGGCGGCGTCCACGTCTCTTTCGATCTCGACGTATGCGATCCCGGCATCGCCCCCGGCGTCGGCACACCGGTCAAGGGCGGGATCAGCTACCGAGAGGCCCACCTCCTGATGGAAACGCTCGCCCACAGCGGACGGCTGCGGGCGCTGGACCTCGTGGAAGTGAACCCCACGCTCGACGACCGCAACGCCACCGCGGAGCTCGGCGTGGAGCTCGCGCTGTCGGCGTTCGGTCAGCGGATTCTGTAGCCCGTGCGGGGCCCGGCGGCGGCCATCCTCCAGCCCGCCGGCGGAGTGCAACCTCGCGCCGTCACCCGCGTGAGAGGCTCCCGGGCCACGTGCTATTCTTCAACGATTTACCGACGGAAGGGAGACTTCATGAACGCTCGTCAGTTTCTGTTCGCCTTGTTTCTGGGGTTCCTGGCGGTGACATTCGTCGCGGCCTGCGGTGGCGGCGGCGGTGAGGCGCCGGAATCGGAAGCGATGGATCACGAAGGCGCCGACATGGACGCCGAAGCGGCCGATGCGGGCGGCATGGAGATGCTGGGCGGCGGCCATCTCACACCCGTCCACGAGGGCACCGGCGGCAGCCCCCACGTCAGCGTCCACTGGAGCGTCGACGGCGGCAACATCACCATCGACTACGGCCGGCCGTACCTGAAGGGCCGTGTCATCGGCGAGAGCGTCGAGCCGATGGCCGACTCGGTCTGGCGCCTGGGCGCGGACGAAGCAACCACGCTGACCACCGACCGCGAGCTGATGCTCGGCGCCGCGACCATCCCGGCCGGCGAGTACACGCTGTGGACCATGCAGGCCGGCGACGAGGTACACCTGATCGTCAATAGCGAAACCGGCCAGTGGGGCACGGCGTACAACTCGGAGCACGACGTCGTGCACGTCCCGATGACCGTCGGCGAGGTCGACCCGCCGGCCGAGCAGCTCGTGATTTCGATCGAAGACGGCAACCTCGGATTCGGATGGGGGACGCTGACCGCCAGCGTGCCGCTGATGGTGCACTGATTCCGGCGGCGGACGCTCGGCCCGCCGCCTTCCTTCACGGGGTCGCGGTCTTCCCGGCCGCGGCCCGCCCGTCGGGCCGCTAGCTCAGTGGTAGAGCACCTGACTTTTAATCAGGGTGTCGCTGGTTCGATCCCAGCGCGGCCCACCAATGGAATCAGTAACTCATGACGATTCGGTGACCGGACAAGATGCCGACCTGCTTTGTGACTCAGCCCATTGAGGACAAGTTCAACAAGAAGTACGAGGGCACGCAACAAGCCCGCCCCGGAAGACGCTGGGCTGGAGCCCTATCGCGTCCATGAGGATCCCAGCAAGAGCGCGGCAGCAGGCTTCCCTTCGACATACAGCATCGGACCGTCATCGAGTACGCGTCTGACGCCCCGCGCGACTTCCAGAAGTCGAACAGCAAGATCGCCGCAGTGGACCTTCCGAGGCAGTGGAGATTCGCGTGCTCGCGGCGCTGGTCGCCGAGACGGACGTGCCTGGGACCTCGGTGAGGGTCCGGCTTCTACGACCGCGTCAAGAACAGGTGGCGCTGAACGACGGCGATGCCTCCCTCGCGCCAGATGGCCTTCAGCGAAAGGGGCTTCCTGGAGTTCGGCGCTGACCGGCCGGGGCCGGGCATGACGGGCCGGGGAGGATCCAACCACGACGTGCCCTACTACAATGGGAGTTGATGGCACTGCTCTCCCACCGCGGTCGTTGCACCGTCGTTGCGTGGTGCCTCCCGCTCCTCGTTCTCGGCCTCGCCGCGTGCGGCGGTCCGGACGCTCCCCCCGAAGCTGCCGACGCGTCATCCTGCATCGGGTGTCATCGCGAGGAGACGCCCGGTGTCGTCACGGACTGGGAGCTGAGCCGGCACCGCGAGGCGGGGGTCGAGTGCAGCCTGTGTCACGGCGACGGGCACAGCTCGGCGGACGACGTCGCCCTCGTCGGGATGGCGACGGTGGACGTGTGCGCGGACTGTCATCCGATCCAGGCCGAGCAGTTCACCAGCGGCAAGCACGCCCAGGCGTGGGCGAGCATGAACGCGATGCCGACGACGCACTGGCTGCCGATGGCGCTCACCGAGGGCATGAAGGGCTGCGGCGGGTGCCACCGCGTCGGGATCAAGACCGAGGACGACCTGCGGCAGTTGCGGGCCGACGGCGCCACGTTCGGGCTGGCGTCGTGCGACACCTGCCATACGCGCCACCTGTTCTCGGTGGCGGAGGCGCGGGAGCCGCAGGCGTGCCGGACGTGCCACATGGGCATCGACCACCCGCAGTGGGAGATGTACTCGTCGTCCAAGCACGGCGTGCGGCACCTCCTGAAGCAGAACGGCACGCTGCCGGACGCAGCGGCGGCGCCCACCTGCCAGACGTGCCACATGCCGCAGGGAGACCACGAGGTCCGGACCGCTTGGGGATTCCTGGCCGTTCGCCTGCCCCTGCCCGAGGATCCGGAGTGGGCCGCCGACCAGACGACCATCCTGCAGGCCCTCGGGGTCCTGGACCCCGCGGGCAACCCGACGCCGCGCCTCGAGGTCGTGCGGCAGGCCGACGTCGCCCGGCTGACACAGGAAGACTGGCAACGCGAACGCGACCGCATGGTCGTGGTCTGCGAGGAGTGCCACTCCGGCAACTTCGTGCGCGCGGAGCTCGAGAAGGGCGACGACATGATCCGGGAGGCCGACCGCCTTCTGGCCGAGGCCATCCGCATCGTGGCCGGTCTCTACGCCGACGGCGTGCTGCGCAGGCCCGATCACTACGCGTACGACTATCCGGACCTGCTGGCGTTCCACGACGCGCCGTCCGTGATCGAGCAGCGCCTGTTCAGGATGCACCTGGAGCATCGGATGCGGACCTTCCAGGGGGCGTTCCACAACAACCCCGACTACTCGCTGTGGTACGGCTGGAGCGAGATGGTGCAGGACCTGACCGAGATCCGGACGCTGGCCGAGGAGCTGCGCCCTGGCCCGAGGGACTCCGTGCCCGCGGAGACTCCCAACGCGCCCGCAGGGACGCGATAGCGCACCCCGACGATGACCGCCGCCGACCTCAGCCTGGGCCTGCTGGCCGTTGCGGCCCTCGCGCTCATCGCGGTGGTGGTTCGCCGGCCCGAGGCAGCCGCCACGCTCGGGGGCCGGATCGCCGCGTTCGCGGCCCTCTTCGCCCTGCCGGGGCTCGTGCTGCTGGGCGGCGCCGTCCGCCACTACGAGCAGGCCAAGACGACGGCGTTCTGCCTGTCCTGTCACCGGATGGAGCCCTGGCGCGAGAGCCTGCACATCGACGATCCGCGGTTCCTGCCGGCGGCGCACTACCAGAACCGGCGCGTTCCCGTGGGCCGCGCCTGCTACACGTGCCACACGAACTACACGATGTTCGGCGGCGTGGACGACAAGCTGCGGGGCGTCCGGCACGTGTGGCACACCGCATTGGGTACGGTCTCCGATTCCGTCGAGCTGTACGAGCCGTTCGAGAACCGCGCCTGCCTCGCGTGCCACCACGGCGCCCGCTCTTACGAGGAGCAGGCCGCCCACGCACGCTTTCTGAGGGACCTGCGGGAGGGAACGAGGTCCTGCGTCATGTGCCACAACCTGGTGCACGAGGTGGCGCAGCTCGACCGGTTCCCGCGCTGGAACCCGGCGACGGCACAATGAGCCGATTGCCCCTGCCGCGGCTGCGGAACGGACTGCCCGGCCGGCTGCGGGTGTCGGGCCTGTTGATCGCGTCGGGGCTCGCCGTGGAGTTGGCCACGTTCTTCTGGAACCACCCGGTCTCGTTCTTCCTGTTCGCCGTTCCGGGCGCGGTACTCATCAGCGGCGGCATGTTGCTATACCTGTGGTCCGTGGTGACCGGCAACGAGTGAGGAGCGGGAACGGCTGCGCTCAAGGGGTAGAATGCGTCAGTCATTCTGGAGAGGGAGGGAACCTCAATGAGGAACGGGCGAATCCGGTTGGCAGCTACGGCGATCTTCGGTGCGTTGGTGCTGTCCGGGCTGGCGGTCGCGGGCCAGCAGCAGGCGCAGGAGCCGCCTCCGATGGGCTTCTTCATCACCAGTGCCGGCCCCGGTGACGGCGCAAACCTGGGCGGGCTGGAGGGCGCGGACGCGCACTGCCAGATGCTGGCCGGTGCGGTGGACGCCGGCGACCGCACCTGGCGGGCCTACCTCAGCACGCAGGGCCCCGACGCCGTCAACGCACGCGATCGGATCGGGGAAGGACCGTGGGCGAACGCGGAGGGCCTCGTCATGGCCCGCAACGTCGAGAACCTGCACTACGACAACTCCAACTTCAACTGGACCCACACGCTGGACGAGAACGGCGAGCAGTTCCCCTCCCGCATCGACGGAGATCCGGACTTCACCGAGCACGACGTGCTGACCGGCACGCGGCTCGACGGGACGGCGTTCCCGGCCGGCGAGGACCGCACGTGCGGCAACTGGACCAGCAACGGCGAAGGCAGCGCCATGCTCGGCCATGCCGATCGCTACTCCTTCACCACGCCGGGCTCGCCCTGGAACACCGCCCACCCGTCCCGCGGTTGCTCGCAGGCGGATCTGGTGGCTACGGGAGGGGCCGGCCTCTTCTACTGCTTCGCCATCGACTGATGCGCGTCCCGGGAAGGCAACGCGGCGCCGCAGCCCCCTGGAGACGGGGTCGCCGCGCACGAGTGCACCGTTGCCACCGGATGCGAGAGAATCAGCGGACATCGACCCTGGCTGGGGGTGTCGCCTGGTCCGATCCCGGCGACACCCACCAGCTTCTGCTGTGTGCTCGGACGGTATGAGTGGCTTGACGAAGGGACGGCTATCGGCGGGCCTCCCGTTCTGGCTCGCTATCGTCGCGACCGTCGCGCTGGCGTCCCCCGCCGGACGGGCCGCCTCGCCGACCGAGGGCCAGCCGGCCGCGCTCGGCGAGGCGGCGAGCGCCACCGACTTCCAGCTCCGCGTGGAAGGGGTGCAGCACCCGAGCCGTCAGGGTCTGGACGTCCTCACCATCGAAGAAGTGATGGACCGGTTCGGCGTCCCGGGGATGAGCGTCGCGGTGATCCGCGACTTCGAGGTGCACTGGGCCCGGGGATACGGGATCGCCGACGTCGCGACCGGCACGCCCGTGGACGAGGAGACCCTCTTCCAGGCCGCGTCGATCAGCAAGCCGGTAACGGCCATGGCGGCGCTCGTGGCGGTCGAGGACGGCCGGTTCTCGCTGGACGACGACATCAACGCGGTTCTCACGTCCTGGCAGCTCCCCGGGAACGGCTTCACCGCAACGCGTCCGGTGACTCCGCGCCTGCTGTTCAGCCACACCGCCGGCCTGGGCGACGGACATGGCTTTCCGGGCTACGAACCGGGTGCGCCGCGTCCTACCCCGGTGCAGATCCTGCGGGGCGACGCCCCCTCCAACGTGGGTCCGGTGACCCTGGTGCGGACGCCCCTCACGGCCATGCAGTACTCCGGGGGCGGCACCACGATCATGCAGCTCGCGCTGACCGACGTCTACGGCGAGCCCTTCCCGGCGATCCTGAGACGGAGCGTGCTAGAGCCGGCCGGCATGTCCCGCAGCACCTTCCTGCAGCCGCTCCCGCCCCGACTGGAGGCGAACGCGGCCCGTGGCCACCGCGGCGACGGGCAGCCCATGGGCGCCGCGCGGTGGCACGTCTACTCCGCCCTGGCGGCGGCCGGTCTCTGGACCACCGCGAGGGACCTGGCGCACTTCGCCATCGAGGTCCAGCGATCGGCCCGGGGCGACCCGGAACGGGTGCTCACCGCCTCGTCGGCGGCGGCCATGCTGAGCCCGATCGGCGTCGGGCCGTTCGCCGTAGGCTTCCAGGTCGAACAGAGGGGCGAAGGGTGGTACTTCAGCCACTCGGGCGGCAACTGGGGCTTCGTCTGCTACCTGATCGGGCACAAGGTGAAGGGCTACGGCCTCGTCGTGATGACGAACTCGTCCGGCGGCGGGCTGGTGACCCGGGAGGTGCTGGAGCGAGTGCAGCGCGCCTACGGGTGGGACGCGCTGGACAAACCGGTGCTGCGGTGACGGAGCCGCGTCAGGACGTGTGCGCAACC
>JAPOWL010000237.1 GCA_026707615.1 Acidobacteriota bacterium
TACGTGTAGTCAGCCATCCCGTCCTCCGGGCAGGTGGAAGCTCCGCGGACCGGAACCGCACCCGCCCCTGTGGATCCTATCGCACGCGCCGGACGCGGGCACGCGGGATCCCCGGGCGAGTTGCCGGAGGGGCCGCGAGTCGACCGCGGTCCCGCGGGGGTGCTTCACGCGGGGTACTTCAGAGGATACGCAGGCCCAGCGCCGACAGGGCGAGCTCCACGCCGAGCTCCGCGGTGGCGTTGCCGGCGTCCAGGATCGGGTTGACCTCCACGAGGTCGAGCGAGCGGAGGGCTCCCGCGTCGGCCACCGTCTCCATCAGCAGGTGCGCCTCCCGGTAGCTGAGGCCCCCCTTGACCGGCGTGCCGACGCCGGGGGCGATGGTCGGGTCGCAGACGTCGAGGTCGAGCGAGACGTGGATGCCCCCCGTCCCGCGGCACGCCACGCGCAGGGCTTCCCGGGCCACGGCCGCCATGCCGTCCCGGTCGATGTCCTTCATCGTGAAGACGCGGACGCCCGAGGCGACGATCCGCTCGCGCTCGGCGTCGTCGAGATTCCGGACGCCGACGAGCACGGCGTTGGCGGGGGCGATCGTCGGCGTGTACTCGCCCGGCGTGACATCGCCGATGCGGGCGAGCTCGATCGGCTCGGGTCCGATCGCGGCGGCGAGCGCCATGCCGTGCACGTTGCCGGTGCGGGTCGTCTCCGGGGTGTTCATGTCGCCGTGGGCGTCGATCCAGAGCAGGCCCAGGGCCTGGCCGCGGGAGCGCTGCCCGGCCGCCGCCGCCGCGACGGAGCCGACCGCGACGCTGTGGTCGCCCCCGAGCACGACCGGCAGCGCGCCGTCGTCGTGCGACGCGCGCGCCGTCCGGTAGACCTGCCGGCAGACGCGCGCGATCTCCGGCATGAACTTCTTGCGCCGGTGGCCGCGGGCGCGGGTCTCCGGTACCGGAGAGGCCACGTTCCCGCGGTCGACCACCTCGCGCCCGAGCGCGGCGAGCCGAGGGCCGAGCCCTGCGATGCGCAGGGCCGACGGGCCCATGTCGACCCCGCGGCGGTTGCCGCCGAGGTCGAGCGGCACGCCGATGACATGGATCGGCGGGCGCATGCTCATCCGGCCGGGACGCCAGCGGCCGGGACGGCGGCCGCCAGGTCGCGGGGCGCGCCGCGAGCCGCCTCGGCCGCCGCCGCCGCGGCGGCCTGCCCGGCGGCGATGCAGTCGGGGATGCCGACGCCGCGGAAGGCGGCGCCGGCCAGGTGCAGTCCCCGCAGCCGCGCCAGCCGGGCGTCGATGGCGGCCACCGTGGCGAGGTGGCCGACCTCGTGCTGCGGGTTCGCGTCCGGCCAGCGGTAGACGCGCGCCAGGGTCGGGGCGCCGGTGATGGCGAGCACGCGGGCGAGATCGCGGTGCACGGCATCGACGAGGTCCTCGTCCGTGCGGGCCAGGGCGCCCGGATCGCGGGCACCGCCCACGAAGCCCCGGAACAGCGCCTGCCCGTCCGGGGAGCGGCCCGGCCACTTCGACGAGATGGACGTGCCGGCCAGGATCGCGAGGCCTCCCGAGACGCGCTCGATCCACGGGACGACGAACCCGCTGCCGCGGATCGGCCGGCCGACGGTGCGCCGCGGCCAGGCCAGGGTCACCGTGGCGGACGACGTGTGCCGGATGGCGGCGGCAAGCTGCGCCGCCCGCGCGTCGAGCGGGGCTAGGAGCGCCGCCGCGGCCCGCGCCGGGACGGCCAGGATCACCTGCCGCGCAGCTATGCGGCCGCCGTCGAGCGCCATTCGGAACGGGCCGCTCCCCTCGATCGCCCGAACCGGGCTTCCGCACCGGACCGCCGCCGGCGGAAGCCGGCCGGCAACGGCCGTCACGAGCTCGCCCAGACCGCCGGGCAGCGAACGGAACGGCCCCTCGTCGGGGCCGCCGCGCGCGCGGCGGGCGCGCTGCCGCCGCAGCCCCCGAATGACGCTGCCGGCGTTCCGCTCCGCCTCGACGAGGGTCGGGAAGAGTGCGCGGACCGACAGCCGCTCCACCTCGCCGGCGTGGATGCCGGCCAGGAGGGGCTCGGCCAGAAAGTCGACCGCCTCCTGCCCGAAGCGGCGCCGGAAGAACGCAGCGACCGACTCGTCGCCGGCGTCGCGCGCTGGCAGCGTCAGGTCGAGCGCCATGCGCAGCCGCCCCCGCCAGCTCAGCGGTCCGTTGCGGGCGAGCGGGCCCGGGCCCGTCGGGATGCCGAGCACCGACCCGCGCGCAAGGGGCCGCAGCCGTCCGCGCCGCAGCACGTATGCCGCGCGCGGGGGCAGGGTCGGGACCAGCCGCGGGCCGAGCCCCACGGCGCGGCAGAGGGCCAGGGCGGCCGGCTTGTGCACGAGCAGCGAGTCGGGGCCGGCGTCGATCGTGAAGCCGCCCGCCGACTCCGTCCGGATCATCCCGCCGAGCCGCGGCGCGCCCTCGAAGAGCGCGAACGGGACGCGGCGGCGGTGCAGCTCGTGGGCGGCCGCGAGCCCGGTGATCCCGCCGCCGACGACGGCGACCGCCACCTCGTCCATCGAGGACATCGCAGCTCAGAGCCGGTGCGCCATGTGGGCGAGCATCTCGACCTTGTCGACCGGGGTCTCGGGCAGGATGCCGTGTCCCAGGTTGAAGATGTGTCCCGGACGGTTCGCGGCGCGCCGCAGCACGTCGCTCGCCCCCCCGAGGAGCCGGTCGATCGGCCCCAGCAGCAGCGTGGGGTCCAGGTTGCCCTGAATGGCGCGATCGTGGCCGATCCGCTCCCAGGCCTCGTCGAGCGGGATGCGCCAGTCGACGCCGATGACGTCGCCGCCCGCCTCCGCCATCACCTCCAGCAGCGTCGCCGTGCCGGTGCCGAAGTGGAGCACGGGGACGGCGGTGGCCGCCGCGGCTTCGAGGATGCGCCGCGTATGGGGCAGCGCGAACTCCCGGTAGTCGCCCGGCCCGAGCGCTCCGATCCACGAATCGAAGAGCTGCACGGCCTGCGCGCCCGCCTCGACCTGCGCCACCAGGTAGTCGCCAATCGCGGCGGCGAACTTGTCGCACAGCAGGTGCCAGGCCGTCGGCTCGCCGTACATCAGGGCCTTGGTTCGTGCGTAGCTGCGGGACGCGCCGCCTTCGATGGCGTAGGAGGCGAGCGTGAAGGGGGCGCCGGCGAAACCGATCAGCGGCACCCGGCCCTCGAGCTCGCGGCGCAGAATGCGAATGGTCGCGAGCACGTGGTCGAGCGTCTCCCGCGACTCGAGCTGCCGCACCCGGTCCACGTCCGCCGCCGATCGCAGCGGCTCGTGGATCACCGGGCCCTCGCCCTTTGCGAACGTGAAGGGGATGCCCATCGGCTCGAGCGGGAGCAGCAGGTCCGAGAAGAGGATGGCCGCGTCGACCTCCAGGCGGTTCACCGGCTGGAGCGTCACCTCGACCGCCAGCTCGGGATTCCGGCAGATGTCGAGCAGCGTATGGCGCTCGCGCAGGGCGCGGTACTCCGCCATGTAGCGGCCCGCCTGACGCATGAACCAGACGGGCGTGGCGTCGACGGGTTCCCGCCGGCACGCGCGCAGGAAGCGGTCGTTCACGCTGCCGATCGTACTACGGGCGGGCCCGCGGGCCCGCGGGCCGGGCCCCGGCCGGAGCCGGGATCCGTGCTAGGATGGCGGGCGGGGCGATGCCGTTTCTCAGGTTTGCACGTGATGCGCGCGGCTACGAGAACACCTACGTGCTGCATGGCTTTCGCGGCGGCGAGCGTGCCGGGCCGCGGCTGCTGTACTGGTTCCGCACGCCGCCGAACGTGAAGGTCGGGCGGCTGCCGCTCGACGAAACGGCGATTCGCGCCATCGAGGAGAGCAACCCCGAGCTGACGTTCGACTGGACGAAGATGCTCCGGGTGAAGCCGAAGGCGCCGCTCGAGCCGCCGTCGGCCCGACCGCCGGCGCGGCGCTCCCGGGCGGGACGCGCGGCGTCCGCAGGACGCGCCCCGGCCTCCGGGCCGGTCGAGAACGGGGTCGTCCCGGACGCCGCCGCCGTGGCCGCGGCGGAAGCGCCGGGCATCGAGCCTGTCGAGACGCAGGCTGCGGGCCCCGACGCCGCGGGCTTCGACGCCGCGGGCCTCGACGCCGCGGACGTCGACGCGGCGGGAGTCGCGGGCATGGATCCCGGCGAGGCGTCGGAGGCGGAGGATGCGGGCGCCCGGCATCCGGTGGCGGCCCTGGTCGGAGACGACGGGCTCGCCCGGTTGCGGGCGCGCTATGCTGAGTTGCGGGCGCGCGTCGCCGAGAAGCAGGCGACCCCGAGGGCCCGCGAGGCTCTCGAGGCGCGCGTCGAGGCGCTGAATCCGGACGCCTGGCCGGCGGGCGAGGCCGCCGTCACGGCGATCGAGCGCTTCGAGGCGGACGTGGAAGCGTTCCGGAAGACGCTCGGGCGGCGCTCGCGGCGCCGTTCGACCAGGGCCGGCCGGGGACGCTCGTCCCGTTCCGGGACGGGCGCAGGCCGGAGTCGCAGTGAGGACGCGAGCGAGAGAGCGTCCACAGCAGTGGAGGGCTCCCATGAGGGACCGCAGGGTGGCTGAAACGACCCGGCCCGGGCGGCGTGGGGCTTGGGCGGCCGTGGTGCTGGCGGGTGTGTTCGCCCTCGGCGCCCTGGCTGGCGCGCAGGAGCAGCAGCCTCCGCGCCCCGGGATGCCGGCCGGAATCGCCCCGAGCGACGATCCGCTGGCCGTGTTCCGTTCCGGGATCACGCTGGTGACGACCGACGTCATCGTGCGCGACGAGAACGACCTGTTCATTCCCGACCTGACGCAGGACGACTTCACCATCCTGGAGGACGGGATTCCGCAGGAGGTGGCGTCGCTGGTGCTGGTGCACGGCGGCCGCGTCTACAACCAGCTCCTGCCGCCGCCTCCGGTGCAGGAGGGGATCATCCTGCCGCCGACACGGCCGGTGAACGACACGGCCGGGCGCATCATCGTCATCCTCGTCGACGACCTGCACATCGAGGCCAACAAGACGCCCAAGGCCCGGCAGGTCTTCGAGAAGCTGGCGGACACGCTGGTGCACGAGGGCGACCTGTTCGGCATCATCTCCACGGGCCCCTCCTCCATCCGCGTCGACCTGACCTACGACCGCAACCGCCTCTACTCCGCCATGGAGAAGATCACGGGCGACGGCTTCACGGCCAACGAGCTCATCAACGAGGTGGCGCCGGGGCCCCGCGGGCCGGAGGAGCTCCGGTGGCGCGCCCACGTTGCCTTCAAGACCGCTCGCGACACCGTGCTGGGGCTCGAGCAGGTGCAGAACCGGCGCAAGGCGGTGATCTACTTCAGCAGCGGCTACGACTTCAACCCGTTCGAGTTCGAGCGCTACTTCGCGCGCAACCCGCTGGCCCGCGACTTCCAGGAGGGCCGCACGTACGGCAACATCTACGAGGACTTCGATCCGGGCTTCGACCCCTTCACGCGCATGGACCGGCAGGGTGAGGTGTTCAGCGACGCCGACCTCGCGATGGAGGTCATGGAACTGGCGCAGGCCGCCAATCGGGCCAACGCGAGCTTCTACACCGTGGACCCCCGAGGGCTGCTGGCCGGACCGGACGTCGACTACAACGGCCCCGCCCAGCCGTGGAACGAGTGGCGGATGCAGACGCAGAGCAGCCTGCGCGCACTGGCCGAGCTGACGGGCGGGATTGCGGTGGTCAACCGCAACGACTTCGAGGGCGCGTTCCGGGAGATCGACGCCGAGACGAGCGACTACTACGTGCTGGGGTTCTATTCCAGCAACGCTGACCCGACCGCCCGCACGCGGCGGCTGAGCGTCACGGTGAACCGGGAGGGAGCCGAGGTGCGGTCGCGTACGCAGTACACCTTCGCGCGTCCCCCGGAGGAAGCCCCGATTCCCTAGGAATCTGCGCGATCACGAGTTGCCCAAGGGGACTGGACGGGCGCGGGCACGCGCACGGATGCGGCGGGGCGGATCGCGATCCTCGCCGCTCTTTCTGGGGCTGGTGGCGGTCGGCGCGTTCGTCGTCGCCCTCGCCCGCTTCTCGTCGACCGCCGACGTCGAGCCGGCCGCTCCCGCCGCGGTCCCGGCGGACGGGGCGACGCAGGCCGGCGCTCCGCCGGCCGCCGGTTCTGAGCAGACCGACACATCGCCGGCCGCCGAGTCGGCGCGGCTCGACGCGCCGCCGGCCGCCTACCCGGAGGCGCGCGCGGCCGAGGCAGGGGGAGGTCGTGCAGAAGATGGCACAGGACCTGCGGCCAAGGCC
>JAPOWL010000199.1 GCA_026707615.1 Acidobacteriota bacterium
CGCCCTCATGCTGCAGGAGAACGGCGTGGAGGCGAGCGGTACGGCGCTCCCCGCGGATCCGGACCTGCTCGCGGGCCTCGCCCCCGGGTGGAGTTCCGCCGGCGGCGGCCTCTCGCCCGGAGCGGCGCTGCCGCCCTGGCCCGCCCCCTACAACCCGCTCGACGGCATGCAACCGGTCACCGACGAGGCGCTGCACGACCCGCCCCCCGGCGACTGGCTGCTCTGGCGCCGGACCTACGCCGCCTACGGCTACAGCCCGCTGGACCAGATCGACCGCGACAACGTGGCGGACCTGCGCGTGGCCTGGTCGTGGTCGCTACCCCGCGGACCGAACGAGTCGACCCCCATCGTGCGCGACGGCGTCCTCTTCGTGCACGGCTACGGCGACCGCGTGCAGGCGCTCGATGCAGCCGGAGGGGATTTCCTCTGGGAGTACCAGCGCCGGCTGCCGCGCGGCGTCGCCCCGAGCCTCAAGCGCGGAATGTCGATCTACGGGGACCGGCTCTTCGTCCCGACCTCCGACGCCCACGTCGTCGCGCTCGACGCGACGACCGGCGACGTGGTCTGGGACCGGCAGGTCGGCGACCTCGACGCCGGCCTCCGCATGACGGGCGGCACGCTCGTCGCCGGCGGCAAGGTGATGGTCGGCACGATGGGCCGCCACGAAGGCGGCAACTACATCGTCGCGCTCGACGTCGAGACCGGCGAGGAGGCGTGGCGCTTCGACACCATCCCGGGCCCCGACGAGCCAGGCGGGCACACCTGGAACGGCCTCCCGGATGCCGCCCGCAACGGGGCGTCGGTCTGGATCCCGGGCAGCTACGACCCCGTCAACAACCTGGCGCTGTTCGGCACCGGCAACACCTACGACACCGCGCCGCTTCGGGACGCCGTCGGGCCGCCGGGAACGAACAACGACGGCCTCTATCTCGACGCGACGCTCGCCCTGAACCCGGACACCGGCGAGCTGGCGTGGCACTTCCAGCACCAGGCGAACGGGCAATGGGACCTCGACTGGGCCTTCGAGCGCCAGGTCGCCGAGCTGCCCGTCGACGGCGAGCCGACGAGCGTCGTCGTCACCATCGGCAAGCAGGCGATCTTCGACTTCGTGGATGCTGCGACCGGCCGCTACGTGTCTTCGCTTGACTTGGGGCTGCAGACCGGCATCACCGCCATCGACCCGGTGACGGGGCGCAAGACGCAGGACCCGTTGCTGATTCCGGGCGACGGCGAGACCAAGCGGCTCTGCCCGCACGTGGGCGGCGGCCGGAGCTGGGCCCCGACCGCCTACGACCCGCGCACGCACATCGCCTACGTGCCGATCATCGAGGCGTGCATGGACCTCGTCCCGGTGGGCGAGGGCGAACGGGGCAGCCTGACGACGGGCGTGCGGTGGACCGTGCGGCCGCGGCCGGAGAGCGACGGGCAGTACGGCCGGCTCGAGGCCGTCAACCTGGCTACGGGCGAAACCGCGTGGATAGCCCGGCAGCGGGCCCCGCAGACCACCGGAGCCCTCGCTACCGGGGGCGGGCTCGTCTTCGCCGGCTCGCTCGACCGCCGCATCAGCGCCTACGACGCCGCCACCGGCGACCGGCTCTGGGCGACGCGCCTCAGCGAGGTCCCGAACGCCCCGCCGATCACCTACGCCGTCGACGGCCGGCAGTACGTGGCCGTCATCGTCGGCAGCGGCGGTTATCTGACCCGCGCCTACTCCGTGCTCGCGCCGGAGATCCGCAACCCGCCCGACCCCGGTGCGGCGCTCTGGGTCTTCGCGCAGCCGGAGCGGAGCACCTCCGGCCGCGCCGCGCCGTAGCCGACACAAGACACCGGAAGCTCGGGGAGAACGCTGGGGCAGATGCAGGTGACGAGCTCGACGACGCCGGTGAGGGTCAGGTCGGGGGCAACACCTTCGACGGCCGTGCCGGCGACCTCCCAAGCGGAGTTGAACGCCTTCGTGTGCGATTCGCTGCCGCCCCAAGGGTGCTGGGGCGACGAGCATTACCTGTGGCTCACGGACCGGACCAACCGCCTGGTCGAGTTCACGGACGGCTACATCGAACTCCTGCCCATGCCCACCGTCGCGCACCAGGCCATCCTGCAGTTCCTGAATCGCCTGCTCGACGCCCACCTCGGCCCCCGCAACGGATTCGTCCTCTTCGCAGGTTTGCGGGTGCGTATACGTGAAGGCAAGTTCCGCGAGCCCGACCTCGCCGCGCTTCGCCGCCGATCGGATCCGCGGAACGAGCCCCGCTACTGGCAGGGTGCCGATTTCGTGGCGGAGGTCGTCAGCCCCGACGACCCGGCGCGGGATCTCGTCGCCAAGCGCAGCGACTACGCCGAGGCGGGCATCCCGGAGTACTGGATCGTCGATCCCCGCGTCGAGACGGTCACCGTGCTGACGCTATCCGGCGGGACCTACGCCGAACACGGCGTCTTCGCCCGCGGCGACACGGCGACTTCGCCCCTCCTGGAGGACTTCACCGTCGACGTGGCGGCCCTGTTCGACTACGCCAAGGGATGAAACGGAGGCATCATGCGAAACTCGAGAGCTACCCTCATGTTCGCCGCTCTGGTAGGTCTGCCGTTCGTGCTGGCCGGCTGCGCCGGAGAGGCGCCGGAAGCGGCCATGGACGACGCGGCGGCGCCGAGCATGCGCGAGCCGATCGTCGGCACCTACCAGCTCGTGGGGCGCAACGTGAAGGACGAGAGCGGCACCTGGACGCCGGTCGAGGATTTCAACTCGCTGGGCTACATCACGTACAGCGACCGCGGCTACATGGCCGTCAACGTGATGCCGCTCGACCGCGAGCCGTTCGCCGACGACAGCGAGCCGACGGCGGAGGAGGTGCACGCCGCGCTCCAGGGCTACACCGCGTACTACGGTCCCTTCTCCGTCGAGGAGGACGGCGACGGCGGGTACCTGATCCACCACCGGATCGGCCAGATCAACCCCGGCGGCGAGGTGGACGCGAAGCGCTACTACGACATCGAGGGCGACCTCCTCATCCTCACGCCCGCTTCCGATACGGGCATGAAGAACGACGCCACGCGCCAGGTCGTCTGGCAGCGGCTGCCGGACGCGGAGCTGTCGGCCGAGGCGCAGCGCTTCCTCGGAATGCGGGAGCTCCTCTACACCGACAGCTACGTCGTCGAGGACGGCGTGCCCGTCGAGAGCGGGAACCGGAACGAGGATCGCGCCGGCTCCTGGATCCTCTACACCCCGACCGGCCACATGATGGTGCACCTGATGGCGCGCGAGGGGCGCATGCCGTACGCCGGCGACACGCCGACGCCGGAGGAGTCGCTGGCCGCCTACCAGACCTACGGCGGCTACTTCGGGCCCTTCACCGTGCACGAGGACGCCGACCCGCCGTACGTCGTCCATCACCAGGAGGGCCGCACGCGGCCCGTCAGCGGGGTGACGGACGCCGAGCGGCTCTACCAGCTCGACGGCGACGTCCTGCGCCTTGGCGGCCGGCCGCGGACGAACGACGACGGGGATCTGGTCGGGGGCCACCTCTACTGGGAGCTGCTCCCCCACCGGCCGGAGTAGGCGGCACCGTCCGGGTCGTGACCAGGACCGTCCTGCGCCGCCGGCGGCGCAGGACGTGTCCGCGTGCCGCCTCGAAGAAGGCCCGCGAGGACGCCGACGGCCGATGGAGCCGGCCGTCGATCTCCGAGGAAGAACCGTTGGGGTCTGCCGCCCCACCGGCCGGAGAGGGGGGACGTTGGGGGCGCGCTACGCGAGAGGAGACGGAGTGAGCGGAGCGCGTGGATAGCGGAACGGTTGCGATCACCGGCGCCAACAGCGCCGTCGGCACGGCGCTGCTGGCGCGGGTGGCCGACCAGGATGCGCTTGCCGCCGTGGCCCTCGTGCGGCGCCCGGAGGCGCGGGACGGGCTGCCCGCCGCGCCGCGCATCACGGTGGAGGTCGCCCGCTACGACGAGCCGGAGCGCCTGACCGCCGCGCTCTCCGGCGCCGACTCCGTCGTACATCTCGCGGGGATCCTCTTCGAGAGCCGGACGACCCGCTACGAGACGGCGAACGTCGGGGCCACCCGCGCCCTGGTCGCGGCGGCGCGGACGGCGGGCGTCCGCCACGTCGTCTTCGTCAGCTCGCTGGGCGCCGATCCGCGCTCGACCAACGGCTACTTCCGTTCCAAGGGCGAGGCCGAGCGACTGATCGCGGAGTCCGGTCTGGACGCCGCCATCATCCGGACTCCGCTGCTCCTCGGCCCGGACACGGCCGGTGGACGCGCCCTTCGCCGCGCGGCCGCGCACCGCTCGGTCCGCATCCTGGGCGGCGGGGTGCACACGCTGCGTCCCCTGGACGTCGACGACCTCTGCGACGCCGTCCTGCGGTGCTGCGCGCAGCCGGCCGCGGGCCCGCAGACGCACGAGCTGGTCGGTCCCGAGCCGCTCCGCTACCGGGAGCTGCTGGAGCGGACGGCTGCCCTGCTGGGACACGAGATCGACGTGCGCTCGACGCCCGTCGTGCTGGCAAGGCTGGGCGCCGGCCTTACGGGGCTTGTCCGCCCCGGCGGCATGACGCGCGACGTCATCGACGTCATCACGTCGGACGAGACGGTCGACCGCAACGCCGATGCCGACCTCGGCATCCACCTCACGCCCCTGTCGGATACGCTATCGAAGCTGTGCGGGCCATTCGCACCGTAAAACGAAGAACGCAGCGCAGCCCACGATGACGCGCATCCGAACCGAGCCCGCGATGAGCCCATCGGAAACCGAGCCCACGCCGACCGCCCAGCCCTCGGCTCCCACCGAGGGCCAGCCTCCCGCGCCCCCCGGGCGCAGCCGCGCGGGGCGCGCGGCCTTCCTCGCGATCGGGATCGCCTGTTTCGCCTACCTCGCGTTCCGACTGACCGGGGCGGCGGAGCGCGAGGGCCTGTCGCTGGCGGACTACATGGCGCAGGTCTTCCGCGACGTCCGGTGGGTGCCGTGGATCGCGCTCATGGTCGGCTACTCCGGCCTCTACTTCGTGATCGACACCCTCGTCGTCAGCCGCGCGCTCACCTGGTTCATCAAGCCCATCCGCTACCGGGACATCCTCCCCATCCGCGCCAGCGCCTACATCATCTCGATCTTCAACGAGCAGATCGGCAAGGGCGCGATGGCCTACTACCTGCACCGGCGCGACCGGGTCCCGGGGTGGGAGGTCGGCTCGGTGATGCTCTTCGTGATGTTCTGCGAGGTCTACTACCTGCTTCTCTGGGCCACCGTCGGCTTCGCGTTCAGCGGCGGGACGCTGCCGCCCGCCTTCGGACTCGTGCCGTGGCTGGCGGCAGGGGCGGTGCCGGTCCTCGTCGTCTGGCTGCTCTACTTCCGTGGAGCGCTCGCAGCCGGACTCCGCCTGCGAGACCGGCGGATCTTCCACGCTTTCCGGCAGGCCTCGCTACGGCACTACGCCCTGTTCGTGCTGCTTCGCTCGCCGGCGCTTCTGGCCGCCGTCGTGGTCTACACCGTCGCGCTCAACCTTTTCGGCGTCGAGGCGTCCTTCCTGTCGCTCCTCGGCTACCTGCCGGTCGTCTTCTTCGCCGCCGCCGTGCCGACGCCCATGCGCGCCGCGGCCATCACCTTCTGGGTCATCCTGTTCCCGGAGAACGAAGGCCAGATGGCCGCCTTCGGCTTCGTCCAGCACAACTTCTTCATCCTGTTCAACGCCCTCATCGGCGTCGCGTTCTGGCCGCGGGCCCAGCGCGAGCTGTTCGGATAGGCGTCGGGGAGCGCCAGCGCTCCCTGACGGGCGCGTTGGGAGCCTGCGCGGGCACGGAGCTCGTCCGCCGCCGGTTCTGCGGCGCAGACTCCTACCGCGGCACGGCGTCCCATGCCGCGGCGGGCGTCCCCGACCACAGCCAGATCACGTAGTCGACCAGCGGCGGCTCGCCTCCGATCTCGCGCAGGCGGGTCATGACCTGCCCGCGGTGATGCGCCGTGTGCGTCACGACCTGAATCACGGTATCCGCCAGGGTGACCGTGCCCTGCGGAGGCCCCAGGTAGTGCTGCATCCGCTCGGCGAAAACGCCCGACACCGCCTCGGCCATCGCCTCCGCACCGGTGGCGTCCAGGAAGCTCCGCGCCGGCGGGTAGAACGTCTGCGCCCACTCGTAGACTGCGGCGAGCGAGACGTCGTCCTCCGCGCTCCGCGGCGGCCGGCCGGTCCACATGCCCAGGTACTGCTGCTGCGTCTCGTGGAGGTGGCGCAGCTTGTCGCGCAGCCGCGGAGCGTCGCG
>JAPOWL010000314.1 GCA_026707615.1 Acidobacteriota bacterium
GCCTGTACTTCCGGCAGCAAGGGGATGGTTCATGAGGGGGCGAACGGACGTGGTCGGCGCGGGATGATCAGTTTGCCGACGGGGGCGGGGAAGACGCGCGTCGCGGTACAGGGGATTATCGAGGCGATGCGGGAAGATGGTTTCTGCGGAAATGTGCTGTGGGTGGCCGATCGCGGCGAATTGTGCGAACAGGCCGTCGAGGCGTGGAGACAAGCCTGGTCGAGCTTCGGTGCGCCGGGAGGGCGGGTCCGCATCTCGAGGTTGTGGGCCGGACAAGCGAATCCGCGGCCGACAGAGGACCCGCAGGTCGTGGTCGCCACGATCCAGACACTTCGCAGCAGACTCCAGAATGGCCGCGGCGGGGACGACGGGCTGATGGAGTTCGCGCTGGTCGTGTTCGACGAGGCGCACGGATCGATCGCGCCAACGTTCACGGCCGTCATGCAGGAAGTTGGTCTGACGCGGCGGCGGGGAGACGACGAGCCCTTCCTGGTCGGACTCACCGCCACGCCCTACCGGGGGCGCGACGAGGAGGAAACCGCCAGGCTGGTCAGGCGCTATGGAGGCCGCCGGCTGGACGCGGGCGCATTTCGGAGCGACGATCCCGAGGATGTCGTGTCGGAGCTCCAGACGACTCGCGTGCTTGCCCTGGCCGATCATCAGACCATAAGCGGCGGGCATTACTCGTTGAGCGACGAGGAGCTCGGCGAGATGACAGGGGAGCCCCGGCCGCCGTGGCTACCCCGTAGCGTCGAGGATCGGATCGCGCAGGACGCGGTACGCACGAAGCGGATCATCGAGGCGTATGAAGTGCGGGTTCATAGAGCTAATCCAGACTGGCCGGTTCTCGTGTTCGCCACGTCGGTGGAGCATGCACAGACGATCGCGGCGGTCTTGACTACGCGTGGCGTGCCGGCACGCGCGGTGAGCGGGACGACGGAGGCGTCGACACGTCGCCGGATCGTGGAGGATTTCCGAAGAGGTGTTCTCAAGGTGCTTGTCAACTACGGGGTGTTCCGGGAGGGATTCGACGCGCCGAGGACACGAGTCATTATCGTCGCGCGCCCCGTCTACAGCCCGAACCTGTACTTCCAGATGATCGGGCGCGGGTTGCGCGGCCCGAGGAATGGTGGTACCGACCGTTGCTTGATCATGAACGTAGAGGACAACATCGACAATTTCGAGAGGAAGCTCGCGTTCTCGGATCTCGACTGGCTGTGGGCGTGATTCTCCGCGAGGCGAGGATGAGTTGCGGGCGGCAGGAGCCGCCGGCGACGGACGATGGGTTTCTTCGACAGCGAGGAGAACGTCGACGCGTACGTGCGGATGGCGGAGGGCTTCGACGGCCGGGAGCTGGTCGCCGTTCTCGAGCGGCACCTGCCGCCCGGCTCGTCCGTGCTGGAGATCGGCATGGGCCCCGGGAAGGACCTCCACTGGCTGGGACGCCGCTTCCGCCCGACCGGCTCGGACAACTCGTCCATCTTCGTCGACCGAGCGCGGGCCGCGGACCCGAGTGCCGACGTGCTGGCGCTCGATGCCGTCACGCTCGAGACCGACCGTCGCTTCGACGCGATCTACTCGAACAAGGTCCTCCACCACCTGACCCCGGACGAGCTGGCGCGCTCTCTTCGGGCGCAGCGGCGGCTGCTGCGCGAGGGCGGGCTCGCCCTGCACGCCCTCTGGCGCGGAGACCGGCTGGAGGTGCATCAGGGCGAGCGCTTCCAGTACTACACGGCGCAGACGTTCGCCGAGCGGATGGGAGAATCGTTCGAGATCGTTGAAACCGGGACGTATGCGGAGATGGACGACGACGATTCGCTGTACGTCGTCCTGCGATGCCCTGTATCGAGTCGGCTTGCGCCGCGCGATGGAGAATCGACTGCACCTCGTTGACGCGTCATCGGCGGCGCGCCTGTTCGCCAAGTCGATGTCGTCGCTGCCGAGCTCGTCGAGGCTCGTCCGGATGGCGTCCCGCGTTCGCAGCCACAGGCCGCGCGCCGGCTCGGGCAGCCGGAGTTCGACCCCCGTGCTCACGGTTCCGCCGCCTCAGGGTTCTCCACCCAGCGGTTCAGCTTCCGCGTCCAGCGGCCTGCGGGCACGCCGGCGCGGTGAAGGGCGCTCACCAGCTCGCGCAGGGTGAACACCTGCTCCGCCCAGGCCGCCACGATCTCGTCGGAGGTGGTCTCCGTGATCCAGGCTTCCAGGATGTCCCGTTCTCTGGCGGAGGGTGGGTCCGCGCGCACGGCCGCGTAGAACTCCTGCGACGTCGGGGGCTGCCGCCAGCCGGCGCAACTGCTCGTGAACCGGGCCGCGATCACGCGGGAGCGTTCTCGAAGCCGGCGGCGGTCCCGTGTCGGATGGACGCGTTGTGCACGGTCCTCGGTCAGATGCCAGTCGCCGAAGGCCGCGGGCGGTGCGAGGGGCTCGTGCGGTGGCGCGCCGACGTCGAGCCGCCGCCGGGCGCTTGCGGCCCACGCCGCCATTCGCTCACGGGCCGGGTGGTCCATGGCCCATTATGAGCCGGCGGATTCGCGCGGTGGTCCCACTTGGCGCGGGGCGTCTCCGGTGCCAGATGGTCGAAGGGATGGTCCGGCCGGCTCGCGCTCGCGACCTTGCCCGCTACGGACGGGACGGCAGCGTCGAGGCCAGGCGCGCGGCGATGCGGCGGGCGAGGCGCCGGGAGACTTGCGCCCGCTCGATTGCCGGGACGCCGCGGGCGCACAGGCGGTCGACGTCGTCACGGGTGAGGCCGGGGCAGAGACCGCTCTCCGGAACGGCACGGAATCCCACGGACTCGGCCGGGTCGGGTCGCCAGAGGCCGGCGCCCTCCTTGCGGTCCCAGGTCCAGGCTTCCCTGACGCCCATCCGGAAGTAGGGAGCCAGCTTGTGGCGGGACCGGCGGCTGCGGTCGACCTCGACGACGAGGTCGGGCGGGGGCAGGCCGTTGCGCACGTCGAGATAGCCCTCCACCCGCCGGACGGCCCGCTCGGCCGTGGGATCGAGATAGAAGCCCGCGTCGGGCTCGAAGGCGCCGTCGTCGCTCAGCAGCCGGAGCGCGCCGGCGTGCTGCCAGGCGACGTCGTGTCCGCGTTCCGCGAGGGCGTCGGCGATGCGCACGAACAACTGGCCGATCTGCCAGGCCGGCCCCTCGTGCGCGAAGCCCGGCTGCGCGACGAACTCGGCGAGGCCCGTGTGCTCGTCGTAGCGGCAGCGCGGTGCGTCGTCGTGGCCGGTGAGGCGGTCGAACAGGGCGCGGGGCATCGCGACCTCGACGCGAACGGGCGCATCCGGCGAGGTGGCGGCGCTCGGCGTCTTACCGACCCCGCCGGCGCCGACCCGGGTGGCTGGGGCGACCATGCCTCCTACCGCAGCGGCCGGAAGAAGGCGCGGATGTCGTCGGTCAGCAGCTCCGGCTGCTCCAGGGCCGCGAAGTGGCCGCCGCGCGGCATCTCGGTCCAGTGGGTGATGTTGTAGACGCGCTCCGCCCACTGGCGCGGCGGGATCGTGATCTCGCGCGGGAAGATCGCCCCGCCGGTCGGAGTCTCCAGGTAGCCGATGGCCTGGCTCGCGGGCGTGTGGCGCGACTCGTAGTAGATGCGCGCCGACGACGTGATGGTCTGCGTCACCCAGTAGATCGTGACGTTCGTCAGCAGCTCGTCCTTCGTGAAGCGGCTCTCGACGTCGCCGTCGCAGTCGCACCACGTCCGGAACTTCTCCACGATCCAGGCCGCCAGGCCGGCCGGCGAATCGTTGAGGCCGTAGCCCAGCGTCTGGGGCTTCGTCCCCTGGATGCTGCTGTAGCCGCGCTCGTTGGCGAACGACGCCTGCCGCTCGCGCATCCGCTCGAGCTCCGCCGCCGGCACGCCGGCCTCCGGGTCGTCGACCCCCGCGGGCGGACCCGCGGTGACGAAGTTCAGGTGGACGCCGACCACGCGGTCCGGGTGCTGGACGGCCTGCCAGCGGCTGATGATGCTGCCCCAGTCGCCGCCCTGCGTGCCGTAGCGCTCGTAGCCGAGGCGCGCCATCAGCTCGCCCAGGATGCTGGCCATCCGCTCGGGGTTGTAGCCCCGGCCCCGCGGCTTGTCGGAGAAGCCGTAGCCCGGGATGGACGGCGCGACGACGTGGAACGCGTCGGCTGCGTCGCCGCCGTGGGCGGTCGGGTCGGTCAGCGGCCCGATGATCTTGTGGAACTCCATGAAGGAGCCGGGCCAGCCGTGCGTGATGATCAGCGGCAGCGCGTCCTCGTGCGGCGAGCGCTGGTGGATGAAGTGGACGTCGAGCCCGTCGATCGTCGTCTTGAACTGGTCGAAGCCGTTCAGCATCCGCTCCTGCGCGCGCCAGTCGAAGCCGTCCCGCCAGTAGGCGAGCAATTCCTCCAGGTAGTCCCGGTTGGTGCCGTAGTCCCAGCCCGTGCCGGGCAGCTCGTCGGGGAGGCGGGTCCGGGCGAGGCGGATCTCCAGGTCGGCCAGCACCGCGTCCGGGACGTCGATCGTGAACGGGCGGACCGCTTCCGGGTCCGCGGGCGCGGTCTGGCCCTGCGGCGCGGCGGACGCGGTCTGTCCCTGCCCGGCGGCGGCCTCGGCGCGGGGACGGGTGGCCCCGGCCCCGGCTCCTTCAGTTGGTCCCGGCATGGCAAGCGCGAGCGCGACGGCCGCGGCCGCGACGGCGGCCCGAGCGGGGCGGCGGGCCCCAGCGAGTCGAAGCATGGTCATGAGCCCCTTCCATTCCGAGCAACCCTATAATGCCACGACTCACAGGAGGGACTGCGATGGCAAAGACGTGGCTCCGGCGCGCGCTCGTCCTCGGTTGGATCCCGACCCTCATCGTCGTTGGCGGAGCCCGCTGGTTCGACGAGCCGGCGGCGACGGCCCAGGAGCGGACCCCGATCAAGGTGACGCGCATCTACACCGGCGACGACGGCCAGACCCACGCCGAGGAGTACGAGGTGCCGCTGACGACCCAGCGCGGCGCCACCGAGCTCTCCGAACCCGTCGACGTCACCAGCGTCCAGTTCCGCCGCACCTCGCCCGAGTACTTCATCGACTGGCACACCGCTCCGCGCCGGCAGTACGTCATCACGCTGGCGGGGGAGAGCGAGGTCGAGCTCGGAGACGGCACGAAGGTCCGCCTGCATCCCGGTCACATCCTGCTCGCCGAGGACACCACCGGCCAGGGACACATCTCGCGCGCGCTCGGCAGCGAGGACCGGATCTCCATCTTCCTGCCGCTGGCCGAGCAGTAGCGCGGGCCGCGTTCCGCACCGCCCGTTGACGGTCCCTGCGCGAGTGGGACAATCCCACCCATGGCGACGGTACGAGCGGATTCGAAGCGGCGCGTGGTCGTGCCGGGAGCCAGGCCGGGGGACGTCTTCGACATTCAACGCCAGGACGATCACCGGTATCTGTTCGTGCGCCTGCAGCGTCCCCCGGCAGCGCCGAAGATGACGCGCGAGGAATGCCTGGAGGCGATTGCCCGGTATCCCCTGCCGGTGAGCATGTCCTGGGAGCAGCTCCGGAAGCTCACCCGCGAGCCATGACGCTGCGTCGCGAGTCACGGTGGGGCCGGGCGGTCGCCGTCGGGGTGCTGGCGGCCGCTCCGGCACCGGGGTTGTCCGCACAGTCGGCGGTCGAGTTCGTTCCCGTCACCGACGCGATGCTGCAGGACCCCGCGCCCGGCGACTGGTTGACGTGGCGCCGGACGCTCGACGGCTGGGGCTACAGCCCGCTCGACCAGATCGATCGGGACAACGTGCACCGCATCCGGATGGTCTGGTCGCGCGGGCTCGCGGAAGGCCGGCAGGAGGGGACGCCGCTCGCCTACGGGGGCGTTCTCTACATGCCGCAGTCGAGCGACGTAATCGAGGCCATCGATGCCGTCACCGGCGATCTCGTCTGGCAGCACCGGCGGGAGCTGCCGGACGACGTCTACGAGTTCGTCGGCGGCAACGCGCGGAACAACCGCAACATCGCCATCTACGACCGCTTCATCATCAACACGAGCGACGACGACTACATCTTCGGGCTCGACGCCGCCGCGCGTACCGAGAGCCGCTCGCGAACCTACGCCATCGCCTACCGCCACCAGTTGGCGCCGGGCACGGAGTTCGCCGGCACGGTGCGGGCGATCTCGGCGGAGACGGGCCGGACGACGTGGCTGCACGAGCAGCGCGCGGCGACGATGTCGCTCGTCGCGACCGCGGGCGGACTGGTCTTCGGCGGCGACAT
>JAPOWL010000444.1:0-3651 GCA_026707615.1 Acidobacteriota bacterium
TGAACGACGCCCAGGGCGACGCCATCATGTACGGGATCGGCGCCCGGGCCCGCCACTTCAAGGGCCGCCGGGACGTGTACGTGTCCGGCGACCTCCTCATCTACTACGAGGAGGGCAATCCGAGAGTGTCGATCGCCCCGGACGTCTTCGTCGTGTTCGGGGTGGAGGACCGGCGGCGGCCGAACTACAAGCTGTGGGAGGAGGGGCAGGCGCCGGCCTTCGTGCTGGAGGTAGCCTCGCCGAGCACGTGGCGGGAGGACCTCGGCCGGAAGCGGTCGGTGTACGCCCGGCTCGGCGTGCGCGAGTACTGGCAGTACGACCCGTACGGAGAGCACCTGCCGGCGCGCCTGCAGGGGGAGCGCCTGACGCCGGCGGGATATGTTCGTCAACCGGTGGTGACGGCGTTGGACGGAACGCTGGCGCTCAGCAGCGAGACGCTGGGCCTGGAGCTGCGGGCGGCGCCGGGTCGGGAGATGCGCTTCCGGGATCCGGCGACCGGAGACGAGCTCCGCAGCCACGACGAAGAGGCCGAGGGGCGGCTGGCGGAGGTCCGACGCCGCGAGGCGGAAGCAGTGGCCCGCCGGGAGGCAGAGTCGCGGGCGGCGGCCGCCGAGTCTCGTGCGGCTGCGGCCGAGTCGCGGGCGGCGGAGTTGGAGGCACAGCTCCGCCGGCGAGGCGATCGAGCGCGGTGACCGCGGCGGCCCACTGACGTTCGAGGGACAGGGCCGGAACAGGAAAGCAGCTCCTGCTCGACTGACACCACTCGGGGGGAGGTACTTGGAGCAGGAACGCGTCGAGGACGCGATCGAGAAGCTGTTGGAGTCCGTCGACCGGCCGGGCGACTTCTGCACCAACGGCCGCTTGTTCGCGCCCATGCCGCGCCTGGAGGTCGAGGGCGCGGGCGCTCTGGCGTTTCCCGTCCCGGAGGCGCAGATTCGAGCCCTGATCCGGGCGGCCGAGCGCGCGCCGTACGGCAGGGGAACGAAGACGCTCGTCGACCGATCCGTTCGCGACTGCTGGCAGATCGAACCCGAGCGGGTGCGGCTGGCGGGCGCCGCGTGGCGGAAGACGTTCGCCGGCATCCTCGGCTCGGCCGCGGCCGGCCTCGGCTGCGAACCCGGCCGGCTCGTTGCGCAGCTCCACAAGCTGCTGATCTACGAGCCGGGTGGCTTCTTCGCACCCCATCACGATACCGAGAAGGCGGACGGCATGGTCGCCACGCTGTCCATCTCGCTGCCGGCCGCGGGGGGCGGAGGCGAGCTGGTGGTCCGCCACCGCGACCGCGCGCGCACCATCGACATGACCGCGGCCGAGCCGTCCGAGCTGGCGTTCGCGGCGTTCTACGCGGACTGCACCCACGAGGTCCGACCGCTGACCGAGGGGCATCGCCTGTCGCTGGTGTTCAACCTGTGCCTTCGAGCCGGTGACACCGACACGCGACGGGAAGCGCCGGACTACACGGCGGAGGTCGATCGGCTTGCCGAGAGGCTGGCGGAGTGGGGCCGCGCGCGGGACGCGACCGACAAGCTGGTCTGGCTGCTCGACCACGAGTACAGCGAAGCCGGATTGTCCTTCGACGCGTTGAAGAACACCGACGCCGCCGTGGCGCGCGTCCTGGCGCGGGCCGCGGAGCGCGCGGCGTGCGAGCTGCGGGCCGCCATCGTGCACATCGAGGAGTACGGAACCCCGGCGTACGAGGACTACGACTGGGACGAGGAGGGCATGTACGCCGACGACGACATCCGGTTGGAGGAGGTGGACGACCGCCGCCAATGGCTGGACGGCTGGGTGGATCCGGGCGGCGGCCAGCCGCCGTTCGGCGAGATCGAGCTGCGGTCCGAGGAGTTGCTGCCGCGCGGCGCGCTCGACGGCGTGCCGCCGGACGAGCAGGAGGTGCACGAAGCGTCCGGCAACGCGGGGGTGAGCGTCGAGCGCGCCTATCGCCGCGCCGCCTTCGTGTTGTGGCCGCGGTCGAAGGCAGTGGCCATTCTCGCCCGCGACGACGTCGCCGGGGCCGTCGCGTGGGTGGCCGCGGACCTCCAGCGGAATGCGGCGGAGGGCGGCGAACGGGCCCGGGAGCGCACGGCGCAGCTGATCGACGCCTGGCCCACCGGGCCCTACGACCAGGACGGGGAGGGCCGCGCGCGCATGCTCCGCCTCCTGTCCGCGACCGGGGACGAGGCGCAGGCCGCGCGCTTCTTGCGGCGGGTCGTCCTGCCGCGCTACGACGGCAGCGAGAACGAGGCCCTGGCCGTGGTCGTGGACATGATTGGACCCTCTGCCTCCAGGCCCTTTCTGCTCGACCTGATCGGCGCGCACCTCCGGAGGCGGCCGACGGATATCCTGGCCCTTCTCCGGTGTCTCGACGAGACGCGCGATGACGCCTCGGGCGCGGCCTGGGACGGCGCGCTGCGGGCCGCCGTTCGCGCGGTGCTGCAGGCCCTGCCCGCCGCGTTGCCGCCCCCGCGCGAGCGCCACAACATCGTGCCGAGCATCCAGCGGTTGGCCCGGTTGAGCGACGAGTCCCTCGACGACATCCTCGACGATAACGAGACGGAACCCGGGGCCGGGAAGCGGCCGGCCCGGTTCGGCGACGACGCCGTTCACGACCTCTTCACGCTCGCGTTGCGCCGCGGGACGGCGGCCGGAGCGGAGGGCGCCGCCGTCGCCGTTGCCGCCCTGCCGGCTGCCGTCACGCCGGACCGGACCCTTCCCGCGGCGCTGGGCAGACTTCACGCCGAGGAGGGCGCAGCCGGGAGCGGCGCCTTCGCGCTGCTGTGGCGCCACGCGGCGGACTTCCTGCTGGCGCGCAGCGCGAAGCCCCCCGAGGAGCCGAGCGACTGGGTCATCGGCGCCAACGTCGGCTGCCGCTGCGAGCATTGCCAGAGGCTTCGCGCCTTCTGCAAGGACCCCGCCGCCCGCACGGCGCGCTTTCCGCTGCGCAAGGAGCTGCGCGCCCACCTGCACCAGACCATCGACCGCCGCGGACTGGACATCGAGCACGTCACCGAACGCCGCGGCCGACCGTTCACCCTCGTGTGCACGAAGACGCGCGCGACCTACCGGCGGCGGCTGGCCGAGTACGCGCTGGACGTTTCGTGCATGCGCCGGCTGGCCGGCGTCGCGCCCGTCGGGGCGCACGCCGCGCGATGCGCGCCCGACGTTGCGCGGCTGCGGGAGGCGGCGGCAGCATCCGAGCGCGGGTAGCGCCGCCAACCCGTCGCAGGCTCCGGGTCGGCCCCGGCCCCCACCGCCCTCGACCGCCGCGGGAGCGGGATGGGCGCCGGCGGCGGGCGCTCGACCGCGGGGAGACTGGCTGACGGGGCGCGCGTTACGGTTCGGACTCCGCCCGGCGCGCGTCCATCAGCTCCGCCAGGAGCGCCGCGGTGTGCGGGGCCTCCTTGTAGGTGGCGGTCCGGAAGATGCCCTGCGCGATGCGGAGGGGTGTCCAGCCCGAGGCGTTCTCGAGGTCGAAGGTGGCCGCGCCGTGCGCGACCAGCAGCTCCACGATGGAGTTGGCGCCGCGGTAGGCCGCGCCGTGGAGCGCCGTCTCCCCGATGTCGTCGACGGCGTTCGGGTCGCCGCCCAGCGCCAGGGCCAGCTCCACACAGGCCCGCGCCTCGGCCTCGGTTCCCGGATCCTCGCCGGGGG
>JAPOWL010000444.1:3661-6211 GCA_026707615.1 Acidobacteriota bacterium
ACCATCAGCAGGGTGGTTCCGTCCTCGTTGGGGATCGTCGGGTCGGCGCCCAGATCGAGCAGCACCTGCATCAGCGGCGCGTCGGCCAGGCGGGCCGCCATGAGGAGCGGGGTGGCGCCGACGCGGTTCAGCGCGTTGCGGTAGCCGTTCCGCGGCTCCGCGGTCATGCGGAGGTCGACGTCGGCGCCCCGCGCGACGAGCTCGCGGGCGAAGGTGAGACTGTCCATCGTCCCGGTGGTCACCGGCCCCGGCGGGTTGAAGCCGAAGTTGGGCATTCGGACCCACGTCATGGCGTGCAGCGCCCCCCAGCCCTGCGCGGAGCCGTTCGGGTCGGCGCCCCGGTCGACGAGCGAGACGCCCAGCTCCCAGTGGGCGTTGGTGGCGGCGAGCGTCACGGTGTTCATGCCGTCCGGGAGCCGGTCGTCGGGGTCGGCGCCGGCCTCGATGAGCGCCCGCGCGGCGTCGATGTGCCCGGCCCGGACCGCGAACAGGAGCGCCGTGAACCCGTGCGGGGCCGGTCCCTCGAGCCCGGTGCGCAGCGGGTTCTCCGGGACCACGGTGCGCGCCCCGACGGCGGCCCCGGCGTCGATCAGCGCCTGCATCGTCTCCACGTGACCTTCGGCCGCCGCCCACATCAGCGCCGTCTGCCCCGCCGCCTGCGCGGCGTTCACGTCGGCGCCGTGGTCCAGAAGCGCGCGTACGGCGCCCGTGCGCCCGGTGCGCGCCGCGGTCAGGAGCACCGTCTCGCTGCCCGCCATCGTCGCGTTCGGGTCCGCGCCCGCCGCGAGCAGCGCCGCGATCATCTCGGTGCTGCCGTTGACGGCGGCCAGCGAGAGCGGCGTCACGTCGAAGGCGTTGGCGGCGGTCGGGTCGCCCCCGGCCGCGAGCAGCACCTGCGCCAGGTCGACTCGATCGAGGCGGGCGGCCCAGTGGAGCGCCGTCGCGCCGTCCGGCTGCCGGGCGTCGACCTCGGCCCCCGCGTCCAGCGCCGCGCGCACGGCGGCCGCGTCTCCCTGCCGGACGGCATCGACGAGCGGAGCATCGAGGCCCGCACCGGCGGCACCCGCGCCGGCCGCGACGCTCGCGGTGGCCGTCGTCAGCGTCAGGGCCAGGGGCACGGCGGACGCGAGCGCGAGCATCTTCCGCCCGGCTCGCCTTCCCGATGGCCCCTCCGCGAGGGCCCGGGCCGCCAGCCGTCGGTCGCGCAGTCGTCGGGACCAGCGCTGCCTCGAAGTCCGCGCTCGAGTCGTCACAGGCATCAGCACCTCCGCCAGCCGGCAGTCTGCGCCGCGGAACGTGCGGTGCAGGAGTCTCGCACCCGCGCCGACTCCCCCACCCGCCCGGCGCTCGCGGATCCGATCCTATCGTGAGACGGCTCCTGTCGTGGGCCGGCGGGCCGGCGTCCGGTGATACACTGCGCAATCTGGGGTCGGTGTCCGCGCGCCCACTCGTACGCGTTCACGTGGAGCACCGTTCTCGACGCGGCTCGGGCTGCTGCCGTGGTGGCGGTCGGAGGTGCAGATGGCCCGGGCCGGCGCCCCGAGCGGGCAGCGTCGGCCGTCGATGCTGGGGCGGTCGGAGGCGCAGATGGCCCCGGCCGGTACCCCGGCGGGCAGCGTCAGCCGTCGATGCTGGGGCGGTCGGAGGTGATGGCCTCGGCCGGCGCCCCGCGCGGGCAGCCTCGGTCGTCGATGCTTCGGTCGTCGATGGGGAGTTCGCCGATGAGTAGCGTCCGATGCCTGCCGCTCGCCGTTCTGCTGGTGCTCGCGGTGCCGGCGCTCGCCGCCGCGGCGGGGCAGCCTGCGGCAGCGGTCGCCGCCGGTGAAGCGCAGGCAGCGACCGGTGCGGCGGAGCAGGCTCTGCTCGACCGCTACTGCGTCACCTGTCACAACGACAACCTGCGCACCGCGGGGCTGACCCTCGACAGCGTCGACGCCGCGCGCGTCGAGGACCACGCCGAGATCTGGGAGAAGGTGGTCGGCAAGCTGCGCGCGGGGATGATGCCGCCGGCCGGACGTCCACGACCCGACCGCGAGACCTACGCCCGGCTGACCGCGTTTCTCGAGACCGAGCTCGACCGGGCCGCCGCGGCCAATCCCGATCCCGGCCGCGCGGACGCCCTGCGGCGCCTGAACGCGACCGAGTACCGGAACGCGATCCGCGATCTGCTGGACCTGGAGATCGACGTCGCGGCCCTGCTGCCGGCGGACGACTCGAGCGCCGGCTTCGACAACGTCAGTCTCGGCGGCCTCGACCCCGGCCGGCTCGAGCGCTACCTGACCGCGGCCCGGAGGATCAGCCGGCTGGCCGTCGGCGCGCCCCTGCGCTCGGCGGTGGCCGACACCTTCATCGTCCCGTCCGACCTCAACCAGACCGGGCACGTCGAAGGTCTGCCGTTCGGCACGCGCGGCGGCACCACCGTCCGCTACACGTTCCCGGTCGACGCGCACTACGAGCTGCGCGTCGAGCTGGGCAAGAGCTGGAACAGCAACCGGGTGGGCGGCCTGCGCCGGCCCCACGACGTCGTGATCACGCTCGACGGAGAGCCGG
>JAPOWL010000655.1:0-3820 GCA_026707615.1 Acidobacteriota bacterium
CCCCGCGATCGACGACGGGCAGGTCGAGGCCGCGGCGCGCACCGCGCTCGAGCCGCTCGACCGGCAGGGGAGCGGCGAGGCTCCCTACCAGGTGCAGTACGAGCTGCAGGACCTGATGCAGAACCAGGTGGGCATCGTCCGCAACGACGCCGAGCTGCGCGGCGCGCTCGAGGCGCTGCAGCGGCTGCAGGAGCGCGTCAAGCGCGTCGAGGCGCAGGGGAACCGCGAGTACAACTCCGGCTGGCACACGGCGCTCGACCTGCGCAACCTGATGACGGTGGCCGAGGCGGTGACCCGCTCCGCCATCGAGCGCAAGGAGAGCCGCGGCGCCCATTTCCGCGAGGACCACCTCGGCAAGGACGAGGAATGGGGCCGGACCACGCTCGTCATCAGGCAGGGCGACGACGGCGCGATGGAGCTCCGCCGCGAGACGATCCCGCCGCCGCGGGAGGACCTGCAGCGCATCATCGACGACAGTCAGAAGAGCTGAGACGAAAGCGGGAAGAGCTGAGACCGGGCCCGGAAGAGCTGCGGCGCGAGCCGGAAGAGCGGCGACGCGGGCGCAAGAGCTGACGAGCGGGGGAGACCGATGGCGAGCGCGACGTTCCGAATCTGGCGCGGCGACGCCGAGGGCGGCGAGTACCAGGACTACGCCACCGAGGTGACCGAGGGGATGGTGGTGCTCGACGCCGTGCACCAGGTCCAGGCCGAGTCGGCCAACGACCTCGCCGTCCGCTGGAACTGCAAGGCGGGCAAGTGCGGCTCGTGCTCCGCCGAGGTGAACGGCAACCCCAAGCTGATGTGCATGACGCGCCTCAACAGCCTGAACCTCGACGAGCCGGTCACCATCGAGCCCATGAAGGCGTTCCCCGTCGTCCGCGACCTGGTCACCGACGTGTCGTGGAACTACGAGGTCAAGAAGCGGATCCAGCCGTTCAAGCCGCGCCCGCCCGACGCCGAGGACGGCACGTGGCGCATGCAGCAGTCCGACGCCGAGCGCGTGCAGGAGTTCCGGAAGTGCATCGAGTGCTTCCTGTGCCAGGACGTCTGCCACGTCCTGCGCGACCACCGGCTGCACCACGAGTTCATCGGCCCGCGCTTCTTCGTCTACAGCGCCGCCCTCGAGATGAATCCCCTCGACACCGCGGACCGCACCAGCGAGCTGGCGAACGACTTCGGCGTCGGCTACTGCAACATCACCAAGTGCTGCACCAAGGTCTGCCCCGAGGAGATCACGATCACCGACAACGCGATCATCCCCCTCAAGGAACGCGTCGTCGACAAGCTCTACGACCCCCTGAGCCGCCTCCTCCGCGTCTTCCGCTCGTAGGGGGCGGCCCCGCGGCTGAAGGTGACGGCTTCATCCGACGCGTGGCTCGCCGGTCCAGGCCAGGAAGTACGGGGCGGTCGAGTGTCCGCATACCGGCCGTAACGTGCCCACCGGAGGAGCCGACAGGACTCCGCGGAGATCGGCGGCCGAGACGCGCGACACCAGCCAGCGGACGTCCTCCGCCGTGCCGAGCGTCATCATCTGCGCCAGCAGCAGCCGGCGGTCCTGGAGCGTGCGCTCAGGAGACTGCCACCACACGTACTTGCGGGCCATGGGGAGCGCTCGCCCGTCGCTGGTCAAACGATCATCCAATCGGAGCTCCCCTCCGGACCGACCTGAGTCGGGTGTGCCGTCACGGTCACATGCCCCACACGGTGACCGGCGCGCTGTCCGCGGCGGCATCGCGGCGGAAGATCTTCTGTGCCCAGGTCCGCTCCGGCGCGCGGTCGAACACGATGAGGTGGCCGGCCTCCGCCCCGCAACGGTCCATGTAGCCGCGCGTCTGCGTCAGGCCCTCCGCGATGGTGCGCTCCAGGTCCCCGCGGCGCAGCTTGCACTCGACCACGAACTTCCGCGTGCGCCCGCCCTGCGGCCAGCGGATCAGCAGGGCCGTGCGGCCCCGGCCCAGCGCGTACTCGCGCTCGATGACGCCGCCTCCGTTGACCACCCGCTGCAGGTGCGCCTGGAGGAGAAGCTGCGGACCGGCCTCCCGATACTGCTCGAAGCGCTGCACCCAGTGCTCCGAGTGCTCCCGGAAGAACGTCTGGAAGTCGGCGATCAGCCCCGGCACGTCCAGGGCGCCGGCCGCGTCGACGAACCAGGCCCGCTGGTGCGGCAGGCCCGCCTGCACCGCGGCGTTCAGGTGGCGCGGCACGACCTCGGCGTAGATCGGGTTGGCGATGCGCGGCGCCCCGCCGGCGTCCTGCGCGATGAGTCCGAGGTCGCGCAGGTAGAGGAGATCCTCCTCCGACCACGCCTGCTCGTCGGCGCCGGCCAGGATCGGCTCGATGACTCGCCGCACCCGGTCCTCGCGCAGCTTGTGCGCCAACTGGTCGATGTGCGTGTCGCGGCGCAGGATCAACCGCTCCTGGGCCGCCAGGATGTCGTCGCCCGTGATGGGGCGCGCGCGGTCCCGGCCCGCCTCGTCCTCGAAGCAGGCGTCGTAGCACAGCGCGTTCACCAGCCACGGCTGGCCGGCGGTGCGGGTCCGGACCATCTGCACCGCGTCCTCCGTGAACGCCTGCCCGGTCTCCGCGGTGTGCTGGGCGAGCAGGGCCCGCACCTCCGCTGCCGTGAAGTCGCCGAGCCGCAGCGACCTGGACTTGATGTTGAACGCGCTGCCGCCGAGGACCAGCGCGTTCGCGGCGCTCGACCGGATGCGGTAGTCGCGGACGTCCACCACGCCGCACAGGATCACGCTGTGGGGAAAGTCGGCGGGTCGCTGGTGGTAGCCGGTGCGCAGTTGCCGCAGCACCGACACGAGGGTGTCTCCGATCAGGGTGTCGATCTCGTCGATCAGGAGCACCAGGGGCCGCGGATCGGCGCCGGCCCAGCGCGAGAGCACGTCGACCAACGCGCCGTCGGCGCCCTCGGTCTCCAGCGCCCTTCCCCGCAGCGCGTTCGGCGTCTCGTCCCCCAGCGTCATGCGCGCCCGCCGCGCCAGCTCCCCCAGAACGGCGCGCATCGCCCGCGCGGTGTCCTCGCGCGCCGCCTGGCCGACCTCGAAGTCCGCGTAGACGCAGCGGTAGTCGCCGCCGCGGTTCAGCAGATCGCAGAGCGCGAGCAGCGCGGACGTCTTGCCCGTCTGTCGCGGCGCGTGCAGCACGAAGTACTTCTTGTCGCGTATGAGGCGGAGCACCTCGTCGAGGTCGATGCGCTCGAGCGGCGGGATGCAGTAGTGGTCGCCCGGCCGGACGGGGCCCTCGGTGTTGAAGAAGCGCATCCGCTGCATTGTCGCAACCCGCCGCGCGTCTGTCATGCGCACGGGCGGCGGCTGGGGCGCGCCGGCCGTGCGGGCGCCGGCCGGTATGCCACGGCGTTGGCGCCGGAGCCGGGAGCCACCGGGCGATCCGGCTGCCGGCAGGGCGCCCCGCCGATCGCCCCGGGCACTCGAGGTCGACCGGGCGATCCGCTGGTGCCGAGGTCAGGGTTCCGGCGCGTCCTCGTTCAGCCGTCGCCAGAAGTCGGCCTCGTCGGCGCACGCAAGGGCGGCGGCGGGCATGCGCGCGCCGCGGCCGGAATCGATGGTCTCCGCCGCGCGGGCCGCGAACGACTCCGGGACCGCGATGCCCCGCTCCCGAAGGATTGACCCCACGAGATCGGCCTGCCCCGCGGTCCGCTCCCGGCCCAGCAGCGCGCCGAGCAGCGGGTCGTCCTCCGGCCCGGTGCCCTCGCGCGCCCCGAGCGCGCGGCCGACCCGCACCAGAACCTCGCACGTGCGTGGCGTAGTGAGCGGCTCGGTCAGCGCGACGTGGATCTCCCGCGCCGTCC
>JAPOWL010000655.1:3830-6200 GCA_026707615.1 Acidobacteriota bacterium
GTCCAGCCCGGAAACGCCACGCTCGCGGGGACGACGCGGTAGCGGTCGCCGTCGAGGCGGTGAATCGTCACCCCGGCGGGGCGGAGGCGGGTCGCTCCGGCGGGCGGCACGATCAGCCACAGCTCCGGGAAACCCCACGCCTCGTAGAGTGGCAGCTTGCCGCGCCGGATGTCGGTCGTCTGGTCCACCTCGAGCACCACGTCCGGCAGGTCGTGCTCGCCGACGACGAGCGATCCGTCCGGCAGCGCGGCCCGGCGCGGGTCGAGGTAGAGCGTCTCGTCCGCCTGCATCATGCGATCGGCCCGCCCGGCGGCGTCCTTCACGAGGAGGTCGACCGACCCGAACGACCGGATCGGCCCGCCGCGCACCGACGCGATCAGGCGCGCCAGCTCCGGCAGGCGGCGCGACGTCGACTCGTGGATGCCCCCGGTCGGCTCGGCGACTACCCACGCGGTCTCCGTCCGAGCGGTCCAGTACTCCAGCCGGCCCTCGAAATCCTCGAGGCGATCGCGAAGCAGGGACACGGGCCGGCACCCGGGGAATTCCAGGTCCTCGTCCGGCGGCCCGCGGCGGACCCGCGTCGCGACCGGAGGCTCAGGCGCGGGGGCGGGCGCAGTGGCACCCGGCGCAGGGGCGGTGCGGAGGTTGCTGTGTTGCATATCGCATTATAGCCCCTCCGCCCGCGCGCCGCTCGCCGGCCACCCGGCCCGTTCCGCACGGGCGCCCGCCGGCCCGAACAGGTGGGTCAGCGCCGCGCAGATCGCCACGTTGACGGCCAGTCCGACGACCCCGGCGTGCACGTTCCATACCTGGGCGTGGCCCGCGGCGAGCAGGCCCCCGTAGGTCGCGCACCCCGCCAGCATGCCCGCGAAGGCGGCCGTCGTCGTCAGGCGCCGCCATGTCACGCCGAGCACGAACAACGGCGCCACCTGGGCCAGGATCTCCATCTTGATCTCGGTCAGGCCCCAGAGCGTCACCCGGGGCGAGAGGGCGATGACCACCAGCACTCCCACGACGCCCCACGAGAGCAGCTTGCCGGCCCGCGTCAGCGCCTCCTCGGGGGCGCCGCGGAGCAGCGTGGTGCCCAGGACGTCCTTGGCCAGGATGGACGAGAGGCTCAGCAGCACGGAGTCCGCGGTCGACATCACGGCCGCGACGACGGCGGTGATGACGACCACGCACAGGAGGTAGAGCAGCAGCGACCGCGAGCTCCAGGCGGTCAGCAGCGCCGGCATCACCTGGTCGGCGTCGCCGACCGCCCCCAGCTCGCGGATGGCGAGGATGCCGACCAGGAACATGACGCCGGTCGTGACCAGCGGCAGGAAGACCATCACGCTGAAGGCGCGCTTGAGGGTGGCGGCGTTGCGGGCGGCGTAGATGCGCTGGATGGCGTGGGGGTAGACGGCGCCGGAGAAGCCGATGAGCAGGATCGTGCTGAGCCAGTTGCGCGACACCTCCGGCGAGGGCACGGCGGCCTTCTCGGGCGCCGCCGCCGCCACCGCCGCGGTCAGCTCGGCGAGGTGGCCCGGGGTCGGGACCACTGCCAGGAGCAGGCCGGCCAGCCCCACCAGCAGCATCAGCCCCTGCACGCAGTCCGTCCAGGCCACCGCGCGCATGCCGCCCACCGTCTCGTAGACGATGACCACCAGCGTCAGCAGCACGACGCCCGCCCAGTACGGCACGGCGCCCCCCGAGAGCCCCTCCGTGACGTGGCCCATCGCCATGAGCTGCGCCAGCAGGTAGTTCGAGATCGCCGCGACCAGCAGCACGTTGGCGAGGAGCGTGAGGCGCGGCGAGCCGAAGCGGTGCGTGATCCAGTCGCCGGGCGTCACGAAGGCGTGGCGCCGGGCGAGGCGCTGCAGGCGCGGCGCGAAGAGCAGGTAGACGACGATGATCGCCATCATGAAGCCGACGCTCATCACCCACGCGTAGCCGATCCGGAACGCCTCGCCGGGATAGCCGAGCAGCGTGTTGCCGCTGTACTGCGTGGCGTAAAGCGTCAGCAGCAGCACGAAGCCGCCCAGGTTGCGGCCCGCCAGGTAGAAGTCGCCGAGCCCGGTCTGCGCTCCGCGCCGGCGCGTGACGTAGCCGACCGAGACCAGCACGACCAGGTAGAGGCCCACCGCCACGCCCGCCCCGAGGGCGAGTGACGGGCTCATCGTGCCTCCCTGGAGGGGATCGGAGCGCTGCCTTGCGGCACTGCGCCATGCTGGCCAGCCTCGCCCGCTGTCGCACTGTCCTGTGCCGCGTCGCCCGGTGCCGTACCCTCCTGCGCCGGGCCCGCCGGAACCGGCCAGTAGCGCGCGACCACCCAGGCCGTGAACACCGCCACGGCGAGGTAGGCGGCCAGGGAGATGACCACCCAGTGGG
>JAPOWL010000123.1 GCA_026707615.1 Acidobacteriota bacterium
TGCGCCGAATCGAGGTGCGGCGCGCCCGCGATGGTGTCGTGCTCGTCGACGTACTGCACGATGCTGTTGATCTGATCGTCCGGATAGCCCAGGCGCCCGAGTGCGACCGGCACCGTGTGGTTGACGATCTTCATCAGTCCGCCCCCGACGAGGCGCTTGTACTTCACCAGCGCGATGTCCGGCTCCACCCCCGTGGTGTCGCAGTCCATCATGAAGCCGATCGTTCCGGTGGGCGCGAGCACCGTCGCCTGCGCGTTCCGGAAGCCGTACGACTCGCCGAGATCGATTGCGTCGTCCCACGAGTCCGACGCGGCCTGGTGCAGGTCGGCGGGCACGTGGGCGCGCGCCACGTGCTTCAGCGCGTCGCGATGCTTGCGCATCACGCGCAGGAAAGGCTGCCCGTTCTTCGCGTAGCCGGAGAACGGCCCTCCGCAGTCCCGGGCGATGCGGGCCGACTGCGCGTAGGCCTCGCCGGTCATCAGCGCCGTGATGGCGGCCGCGTAGTCGCGCCCGTCGTCGCTGTCGTAGGGGACGCCGCGCGACATCAGCAGCGCCCCGAGGTTCGCGTAGCCGAGGCCGAGAGGCCGATAGGCATGGCTGTTGCGCCCGATGGCCTCGGTGGGATAGCTGGCGTTGCCTACGATGATCTCCTGCGCGGTGATCATCGTGCGCACCGCGGACCGGAAACGGTCGACGTCGAACTCGCCCGGCTCGCGCTCCTTCAGGAACTGCATCAGGTTCAGCGATGCCAGGTTGCACGCGGAATCGTCGAGGAACATGTACTCCGAGCAGGGGTTCGACGCGTTGATGCGGTCCGTGTTCGGGCACGTGTGCCAGTCGTTGACGGTGGTGTCGAACTGCATCCCGGGATCGCCGCACACGTGCGCCCCCTCCGCCACCGCCCGCATCAGAACGCGCGCGCGAAGCGTCTCCACCACCCGGCGGTCGCCGGACACGGCCCGCGTCTGCCACTCGCCGTCGTCGAGCACCGCTCGCATGAAGCCGTCCGGCACGCGGAGGCTGTTGTTGGAGTTCTGGAAGAAGACCGAGGCGTAGGCCGGGCCGGTCAGCGACCCGTCGTAGCCGGCGTCGATCAGCGCCCACGCCTTGCGTTCCTCCTCGACCTTGCAATTGATGAACTCGAGCACGTCGGGATGATCGGCGTTGAGGATGACCATCTTGGCCGCGCGGCGCGTCTTGCCCCCGGACTTGATGACGCCGGCGAACGCGTCGTAGCCCTTCATGAAGGAGACCGGACCCGACGCCGTGCCGCCGCCCGCGAGCAACTCGCGAGACGAGCGGATCGGAGTCAGGTTCGTGCCCGTGCCCGAACCGAACTTGAACAGCATGCCCTCGGTCCGGGCCAGCGTGAGGATCGACTCCATCGTGTCCTCGACGCTGTTGATGAAGCAGGCCGAGCACTGCGGCTTCGGCTCGAACCCGCAGTTGAACCAGACCGGGCTGTTGAACGCGGCCTTCTGGTGCAGCAGGAGGTACTTCAGGTCGTCGGTGAACGCCTGCCGGTCGTCCGGCGTCGCGAAGTAGCTGCCCTCCTCGGCCCAGCGGCCGATCGTGTCGACGACGCGGCCGATGAGCTGCCGCACGCTCCGCTCGCGGCTCGGCGAGCCGATCTGCCCGCGGAAGTACTTCGAGACGACGATGTTCGTCGCCTGCTGCGACCACGGCTTCGGAATCTCCACGCCGCGCTGCTCGAAGACCACCTCGCCCCTGTCGTTGCCGATCACCGCCGACCGCGTCTCCCATTCGACGTCCTCGAACGGATCGACGCCGGCGCGACTGAAGACGCGGGGGAAGGCGATCCCGACGCCGTCGCTCGCCTTCGGGCCCTGGGCCGGTCGTGACCGCGACGCATCAGTCTCTACAACAGATCCTGTCGGCGAGATTCCAGCAGGCATGATTCTTGATACAAATCCTCGTTAGATAAGGATCCCGTCCCTAGATTCTCAATTCCTCTTTTTCACACTTCTTTTCTTTTCACATTTTGAGAATCCTCCTGGGACAATCCGCAAACTTGGAATAACTGTTGTATCTAAGAGGATTCTCCTAAGAGTCCCTCCAAAAGGAGCGGCGAATCCCGGGGCGACAATACTACATCTTGTGGTTGACGTCCAGTGACGCGCGCCATGTCGCGACATCAGGTAGCGCAAAACGGCGGGCCGGGCACGGGGCCCCGGCATCGCCGTTGACGCCGCTCTCGCGCCCATGCCACAGTGGCCGGGGATGTCGAACGACGCGCTCCCACCCGCGACGGTGCCACCGGCGCCTCACCCGGCCGGATCGCGTGCTCTTTCGGCCAGCGTAGGCTCGGGCGAGAAGGCCGCGAGTAACCCGCACGCTGAGCCGGCCTCGCCCCACCGATCCCCCCGCCTCCAGGCCGTGCTTGAGGTGGCGCTCTGCTCGGGGTTCCCCACGCAACTGCTGCTGGCGGGCGCCCTCGCGGCGATCGGGCTCCGGGCCACGGGCGACGCGGGCGATCTCTCCTTCGGCTACGTCGTGACCCTGTCGCTCGTCGACGCCGTGCTGGTCCTCGGGCTGATCGCCCTCTTCCTCCGGGCCGGGGGAGAGTCGCCGCGGGTGCTCGTCGCGGGCCGGCGGTCCGCGGGCGTCGAGGCTCGGCTCGGGCTCGTCCTGGTGCCGGTCCTCGTGGCCGCGGTCATCGCGGGGACGGTGCTCCTTTCCTGGCTCGCACCGGGCCTGCGCAACGTCCCCGAGAACCCGTTCGAGGCGCTGCTCGACACGCCGGGCCGCATCGCCCTGTTCGGCGTCGTCGCCGTCGTGGCGGGCGGCATCCGGGAGGAGCTGCAGCGCGCTTTCATCCTCCGCCGCTTCGAGCAGCATCTCGGCGGGGGCTGGCTCGGCCTCGTCGTCTTCAGCACCGCCTTCGGACTGGGTCACCAGATACAGGGGTGGGACGCCGCCATCCTGACGGGGCTGCTCGGCGCGTTCTGGGGAGCGATGTACCTCGTCCGCCGCAGCGCCGTAGCCCCGATGGTGAGCCACGCAGGCTTCAACGTGACGGAGATCCTGCTGGCCCTCGCGGCGGCGGGCGGCACCTGACGCACCGCCAGGGCGCGCCCTGGCGGGCGCGTTGGGAGTCCGCACCCGCACGAAGTGCTCCATCGCACGTTGTACGGCGCAGACGCCCGGCACCTACCTATCGAAGCGCGCGATGGGGGCCCGCCGTTCCAGGTCGGCGATCCAGTCCTCGATCTCGGCCTCCCTGATCGCCAGCAGGCGTTGCCGGACCGCCTCGCGCGCCGCCTCGAAGCCGTTCGGGCGGCCGTCTTCGGCGAACTCGCCCGAGCGCTGCTCGTAGTAGGCCCGCAGGTCGTCGTCCGCCGGCTCGGGGGGACCGAACCGCGCCCGCAGGTAAGATTCCCGCCGCGCCTCGTCGCGGAGGATCTGCCGCAGGTCGTCGGGCGAGAGCCCCGTGCGCGCGAGGAAGGACGCGAAGGCGTCCGGGCCGGAGAACCGGGCGCCGGCCTCCTCGAGCGCCGTCTCGATCCGCGCGGGAGGCGGATCCGCGGTCAGCAGCCGATCCGCCTCGTCGAGCACCAGTCTGCGGTCGATCAGGTGCTCCAGCACGCGCTCCTCCGCGTCGGCGGCTCCGGGGGCGACCCCCGTCAGCCCGAGCCCGAGGAACGCCTCGACATCGGACGCGGTGATGACGTGGCCGGCAACGACGGCGAGGATGCGGTCGAGCACCTGCGCTTCGGCCGGGCCCGCCCACAGTAGGCCGAGGACGGCCAGCAGACGGACTCCCCTCGACCGCACGCTCCCGGCCCGCCGTTCGTCGCCGCGACCGCAAGGTCGCTCTGCGGCCTCCGCCTGGCGCCCAGCCAGGCCTGCAGGAGTCCGCAGACTCCTAGAAGGCCTGGCCGATGCTGAAGTGAAGCTGGGTGAGGCACTCCAGTCCCGGCTGGTCCCCGCATCCGAACTCATGGCGCTCACCCAGCTTGAACCCCAGCTCCACCCGGATCGGACCGATCGGCGAAGCGTAGCGCACGCCGAACCCCGCGCCGCCTCGAAGCTGGCGGAGGTCCACGTGCCGGACCCGATGATAGACGTTGCCGGCATCCAGGAACGCCACGAGGCCGATGGTCGGCGTGAGTCGCACGCGAAGCTCGCTGTTCAGGATGACGAGCGCGTGCCCGCCCCGCGGGAAGCCGGTCAGGTCTATGGTGCCCCCCTCCTGGTCGAACGGCCGGCCCAGGCGGTCGAACGCGAAGCCGCGCACGCTCGTGTCGCCGCCGGCGAAGAACCGCTCGCTGATGGGAAGCCCCGGGTCGATGAGCGGCCGCTCCGCCAGCGGATCGCCAGGCGCGCCCGCCTCGTAGTGCGGGAACTTCCAGGCCAGTCCGAGGCGGCCGCCGCCGGCGACCACCAGCCGCGACATGCCGGCGATCGCGCGGTAGAGGAATCCCTGCAGGAACGCCTTCGCGAAGCCTACCTGCGACCCGATGGCGCGCATCGCCATCTCGCCGTCGATGCCCAGCGTTCCGCCGCGCATCGGGTCGAACGGATCGTCGCGCGTGTCGCGAACCAGGCCGAACGAAACGGTCGAGAGGCGCACGTCGGGGAACAGCCGATCGACGATGTCGCCGTCCTCCCGGCTCAGCACCTCGTTCGACGTTTCGTTCATCCCGAACCGGTAGCCGGCCGTCGTTCGGAAGGCCGGCGAGACCTGCCGCGTGAACTGGGCGATCCCGCCCTGACTGGACAGGTCGAACCCGGGACGGATGGCCTTCTCGACGAAGCCCTGGACGAGCACGTCCCAGCCCAGGCCGAACGTCCGGGGCTCGCGGTACGTGCCCAGCACGCGGTACTCGTTGAAGCCGAGGGTCGTGGTCCGCCGCGCCAGCTCGGGGTCGATCGGATCGTTCTTGCGACGGAGGCTCGCCCGGGCGAAGAAGTCGAGCGACCGGTTCCCGCCGAACAGGTTGCGGCGGCCGATCTCGAAGAACCCTCGCGGCGCCAGCTCGATGTCCTCGACGGCGCGGCTGCTCGTCGCCCCCGTGCGCCGGCGCAGGCGCTGCGAGCCCTCCAGCCCGCCCCCGTACGCGACGCGCGTGGCCGGGGCCTCCTCGACGTCGATGATCACGTCCCGCCGTTCCCGCGGCCCGTGGCTGAACTCACGAACGTCGATGCGGCGGAATATGCCGAGCGCGTTGAGCCGCCGCCGCGTCTCCGCAATCTCGTCGAGGCCGAGCGGCATCCCGGGCGCGATCGGGATCTCGCGTCGCACCGCCTCGGCGGTGACGCGCCGGTTGCCGACGACGAGCACGTGGTCGACCAGCACCTGCGTGCCTTCCCGCACCCGGAAGATCAGGTCGACCTCGCGCAGATCGTCGGAGAAGACGCGCTCGGCCGTCACCAGGGCCTGCTGGTAGCCCTCGTTGAGGTAGCTCGTCAGGATGGCGGCCCGATCCATCTCGACCTCCGGGCCGTAGTAGGGCGAGCCGGCGCGCGCCTGAATCGACGCCTCCAGCGCCGCGGGGCCCCGCTCCGTGGCGCCCTCGAACCGAACCGACCGTACGGTGGTGCGCTCGCCCTCGCTCACCTCGATGGCGCACGCCACGTCGACGGTCCCGGCGCCGTCGCTCCCCGCGACGGCGTAGACCGCCTCGGCGTTGGCCGTCGCGAACCCCAGGCGGTGGTAGTGCTCGATGATCGCGTCGAGGCCGCGGCCGATCTCGGCCAGGACGAGCGGTTCCCCCGCCGCGGCTCCGACGAGCGACCGCAGCGTCGGCGAGTCGACCGTCTCGTTGCCCCGGATGATGACGTCGGCAACGCGGTACAGCGGCCCCCGCGCCACCGTGAAGACGATCGACAACTCGTCCCCCGCGATCGACCGCGCATGGGTCACGCGGGCGTCCCGGTAGCCCAACCGCTGCAGGTGCGCCGCGATCCGCCGGCCGTCGTCCTCGAGCAGGTCCTCGTTGAGGGTCGCCTCGCGCTCGATGGTCACCAGCTCGGCCACGTCGCCGCCGGGGACCTCGTCGCCGGCGAAGGCGACGGTGACGTGGGGCCCGCGGCGGACGCTGAGGAGCACGTTGACGCGGCGGTCGCCGTCGTGCTCCTCCACGTCGTGGCTCACCCGCGCTTCGTAGTAGCCGTCGCCGCGAAGCTCGGCCTCGTACTCGCTGAGCCGCTGGTCGAGCTCCGCGCCGTCGTAGG
>JAPOWL010000070.1 GCA_026707615.1 Acidobacteriota bacterium
CACGCGCGAGATGACGGACGAGACGGTGCGCGCGTGCTGCCGTTCCCCGGCCCGGCGCGGCCGCGACCGGCCGTGGCTGCGCGCTCGCGCTGGTGGCTGGGCGCGGCCGCGGCAGCAGGCTTGTTCATCGGGCTGGCCGTCGGTCGATTCGACGCGGGGCTCGGCCTCGGCGGGGCGGACGCGTCGGCCGGCATCGTGACCGCCGGCAACGCAACGGAACGGGCCGCCGACCCGGAATCGCATGCCGGTGACGAGCTGTTCCTGGAAGAGCTCGAGCGCGTGCTCGCGAGCCCCAGCATACCGGTGCTCGCCCCCCTCGACGAGCTGACGCCGCGCCTGGCCGAAGTGGCGGTCGACGTCCGCTAGGAATCTGCGCCGCAGGACGTGCGATGCAGGACTTCCCCCCCGCGCAGACTCCCGACGCGCCCGTGAGGGAGGGCTAGTGCCCGGAACGCTGTACCGCCGGGGCCTCGACCTCAAGCACCTCGTCGCCGACGATCTGTCGCGCGATTACGACAGTGCTCTCGTCACCCGCATGCGGGAGACGGACGGCCGCCACACCGTCGGTCGATTGACAGTTCACCTCCCCCAGGAGTTCGGCTTCTGCTACGGCGTGGACCGGGCCGTGGACTACGCGTACCAGACGCGCCGACGGTTCCCCGACCGCACCGTCTACCTGACCGGCGAGATCATCCACAACTCGCACGTCAACGACCGGCTCCACGACGCGGGCGTGCGCTTCCTCAGCGACCCCGGGGAGCGGCTCGACGACGTCGCCGAGCAGGACGTGGTGATTCTCCCCGCGTTCGGCGTCGCGGTCTCCGACCTCGAGCGACTGCAGCAACGCGGCTGCACGCTCGTCGACACGACCTGCGGGTCGGTGCTGAACGTCTGGAAGAACGTGCGCCAGTACGCGCGGGACGGCTTCACGGCCGTCATCCACGGCAAGGCGCACCACGAGGAGACGCGGGCGACGGCTTCACAGGTGCTGGCCGCCGGCGGAGGCGCCTACCTCATCGTGCTCGACCGGGACGAGGCGGCGGAGGTCTGCCGGTACATCGTCGGCGGCGGGGATCGGGCGCGATTCGCCGGGCGGTTCGCCAACGCCTGCTCGCCCGGGTTCGATCCCGACCGCGACCTCCAGCGCGTCGGGCTGGCGAACCAGACGACCATGCTGATGTCGGAATCCCTCGCCATCGGCGAGATGTTCCGGCAGGCGCTGAGCGACCGCCACGGCTCCGCGTCGCTCGAGAAGCACTACCGCGCGTTCGACACGATCTGCAGCGCGACCCAGGATCGGCAGGACGCGCTGCGCATGCTCCTCGGCGAGCGGGAGTTCCAGCTCGTCATCGTCATCGGCGGCTACAACAGCAGCAACACACGCAATCTGGCCCGGATCTGCGCGGAGCGGGCGCCCACGTACCACATCGCGGGGCCGTCGTGCCTGGCGTCGCGCGACCGGATCCGTCATCTGCAGTCCGCGAACGGCGCCGCCGGCCCGCCACGGGAGGTCGTGGCCGAAGGCTGGCTGCCGTTGGCGGGCCCGCTCGCCGTGGCGGTGACGGCCGGCGCCTCGACTCCGGACAGCATCGTGGGGCAGGTCGTGTCGCGACTGGCCGAGCTGGCCGGCGAAGCGTAAACGCGACCCGCCCGCCGGCCGTATCCGACTACCGAGCGGTGCTCCCGCGCGGCGAGGCGGACGTGATCGGCTGGACAATCCGAAGCCGCGGAGACGTGACGATGCGAACGACGCGATGGCGCGGCGGACCGTGGGCCGTTCTCGTCGCCCTGGCGTTCCTGGCGCCGCCGGCGGCGGATGCCGAGAGGTCGCAACGCCACAAGTGGTGGCAGTCGGACACGGTACGGGCCGAGCTGGACCTCACCGATCGGCAGTCGGCGGAGCTGGAGGAGATCTTCCAGGCGATGCGGCCGCGCCAGATCGAGCTCATCGAGCGCCTGCGGATCGAGGAAGAGGCGCTGACCGCCATCATGCACGCGCCGGACGCGGCGGAGTGGGAGGTCACGCTTCAGATTGACCGGGTGGAAACGACCCGGAGCGCGCTGGGCAAGACCCGCACGCTGATGCTGTACCGGATGCACCGGGTGCTCACGCCGCCGCAGCGCGACGCCCTGCACGAGCTGTGGGAGCGGCGGCGCCGGTCGCGGACGCGGTGCTGACGGCCGCCGAACGCAGCCCCCGATCCGGCGGCGGCCTGTCCCGCAGGGACGATCGACCGGGAATAATGCCGCACCCCGTCGGGTCAATCAGAACCAGATGACCGGAGAGGCGCACCGCGCCGTCGATCGCCGGGGCGTGGGGCCGCGGGCCTCGTCCGCCGGCAGCGAGCGGGCGTAGCGCGGCGCGTGAGCCGATCATCGTGGCCGCGAGGAGGATGATGTCGGTGAGACTGGAGAAGGTGAGCGGTTTTCTGGTGGGCGCGTTGCTGTTGGGGTGGCCAGGCATCGGAGGATCGGGACAGGTCCACGCGCAGACGGCGGACGAACGGGTCCGGGAGCTGATCGAGCAGGCGTCGCTCCGCCTCGGGCAGGCCACTCCCGATGCGAGGCGCTTCGACCTCACCGTCGAGGAAGCGGTGGCCCGCGCCCTGGACCGCAACCTCGACATCGCGGTCCAGCGCCTCGTCCCCCAGGTCTTCGACCTGAACCTGGCCGAGCAGCTGGCTTTCTACCGCCCCACGCTGGCGAGCAACTTCAGCTCGACCTCGAGCACCACCCCGTCGGCAACGCAGCTCGACGGCGGCCGGAACGTCCTGACCGACACGGCCCTGTTCGACTCGACCGTGGCGCAACCCGTACCGTGGGGCGGCGGGACGCTCGACATCTCCTGGAACAACACCCGCCGGGAGACGACGAACTTCTTCTCGAGCTTCAATCCCAGCTATCGGAGCAGCGTCTCCGCCAACTACATCCAACCGCTGCTGCGCGGGTTCGGCATCGACCAGGCGCGCCAGCAGCTCGCGGTGACGCGCGTCAACCGCGCGATCTCCGACGTCGACCTCCGCGAGACGATCACGAACACGCTGGCCAGCGTCCGCGACGCCTACTGGGAACTCGTCTACACCGTGCAGACGGTGGCGGTCCAGAGGCAGGCGCTGGAGCTGGCCGAGCAGCTCGTCCGCGACAACCGGGCGCGCGTCGAGATCGGCACGCTGGCCCCGATCGACATCGTCCAGGCGCAGTCGGAGGCGGCGGCGCGGCGCCAGACGCTCGCCCAGGCGGAGCAGGACCGGCAAACGGCGGAAATCAACCTCAAGCGGCTGATCGTGGACGGCACGGGCGACGAGCTCTGGACGGCCGCGCTCAATCCGGTCGATCAACCGGCGGTCAGCTATACCCCGGTCGACGTCGAGGCGGCGGTACGCGTCGCACTGGACCAGCGGACGGACATCACGCGGGCGCGGCGGCAGCGGGACATCAACAACATCAACGTGCGGGCGCTCCGCAACAACACGCTCCCCGGCCTCGACCTGGTGGGCACGTATCAGCTCCAGGGCCAGGGCGGCACCCGATTCAACCGCGCCGGCCTGGGCGGCAGCGTCACGACCGTCATACCGGGCGGCTACACGGACGCGATCGATCAGCTCCTCGACACGAACTTTCCGACCTGGACGGTTCAGCTGCAGTTCAACTATCCGATCGGCCGCAGCGCCGCGGAGGCCGCCTATGCCAGGGGGCGCCTCGAGCTGCAACAGACAGACGCCCAGTTGCGGCAGATCGAGTTGCAGGTGGCTACGGAGGTGACGAACGCCGCGCTGCAGTTGCGCAGCATCCAGGAACGGATCGAAGCCGCGATCGCGGCGCGCGAGCTGGCCGAGCAGCAGCTCGAAGCCGAGGAGACCAAGTTCGAGGTCGGGACCACGACGAGCTTCTTCGTCGTGCAGGCGCAACGCGATCTGGCGACGGCGCAGGACGCGGAGCTGCGGGCGATACTCGACTACCAGAAGGCGCTCATCGAGTTCGAGCGGGCACAGGAGACGTCGCTCAACCGGTCGGGCATCTCCATCGTGGGCGGGGGCGGCGTCGGTCCGTAGACACCGGGAGCAGGACCATGGCAGCAGGCATGAAGAAGGCCATCCTCGTCACCCTCATCGTCGGCACGGGCATCGCCGTCTACGGCTACTACGGCTTCCGGACGGTGGAGTTCGTGCCCGACGTGACCACCGTCACGGTAACCGAGGGCGACATCGTCGACTCCGTGGGAGCCACCGGCGCCCTGGAAGCGGTGACCACCGTGCAGGTCGGGAGCCAGGTGTCGGGCATCATCCAGGAGCTGCTCGTCGACTTCAACTCGATCGTGCGCGAGGGCGACGTGATCATGCGGCTCGATCCCTCGCTCTTCGAGACGCAGCTCGCGCAGGCGCGCGCCAACCTCGCGCGGGCGGAGGCGGAGGTCGAACGGCTCCGCGTCGCCGTCGAGGACGCCGAGACGCAGCTCGTGCGCGCGGAGGGCCTGGCGGCGCGCGCGCTGATCTCCGACACGGAGCTCGACTCGGCGCGCGTCGCGGTGCGGTCCGCGGAAGCCCAGCTCAAGTCGGCCGCGGCGCAGGTGACGCAGGCCCAGGCATCGCTGAACCAGAACGAGGTCAATCTCGAGCACACCGTCATCCGGGCGCCCATCGACGGCATCGTGACCTCGCGCCTGGTCGACGTGGGTCAGACCGTGGCGGCCAGCTTCCAGGCCCCCGAGCTCTTCGTCATCGCGGCAGACCTGACCAAGATGCGGGTCATCGCGAACATCGACGAGTCCGACATCGGACGCATCCGGCCCGACCAGCGGGTCACGTTCACGGTGGACGCCTACCCCGCGGAGGAGTTCGAGGGCAGCGTGACGCAGATCCGCCTGGAGCCGATCGTGACCCAGAACGTCGTGACCTACGCCACGGTCATCGACGCGCCCAACCCCGAGCTGAAGCTCAAGCCCGGGATGACGGCCACGATCACGCTGGAGATCGCGCGCCGCGAGAACGTCCTGCGAATCCCGAACGCGGCGCTGCGGTTCCGTCCCGGTTCCGACGTGTTCGCCGCGCTCAACCAGCCCGTGCCCGCGATGCTGCAGCAGGGCCGGTCCGCGACGGCATCGGCGCAGGCCTCCGCGGACGGCGCTCCCGGCGCGGCGTCCGGGGGCGCAGGCCTCGGCGGCGGACCCGGCGGTGCGCCGGGCGGCTTCGGCGGAGGACCGGGCCTCGGCGGCGGACCCGGCGGTGCGCCGGGCGGCTTCGCCGGAGGACCCGGCGGCTTCGGCGGTGGCCCGGGGGGACCGCCGGACCCGGAGCGGCGCCGGCAGATGATGGAGCGCATCCAGCAGATGTCTCCGCAGGAGCGGGAGCAGTTCTTCGCGCGCATGCGAGCGCGAGGAGGCGGACCGGGCCGTGGGGGGCCGGGCGGGAGCGGGCTTCGGAGAGGCGGGCCGCGGCGGCTGGCCAACGCCGGCGGCGACACGGCCGTTCCGGCCGTCGAGCGGGGGGCGACGACCATCGACGCCCTCTTCTCGCCGCTCCCCCCGACGGTGTCCAACGGTCGGGTATGGCTGCTCCAGGGCGACCGGCTCGAGCCGGTCGAGGTGCGTCTCGGGGTGACCGACGGAACCGCGTCCGAGCTGCTGGGCGTGCGCGGTGCCGAGGCGCCGGCGCCGGCTCCGGCCCAGGTGTCGACCGCCGCGTGGGTCGAGGACCTGCGAGGGCCGGGCGGCGACGGTGGAGGGCTGCGACCGGAAGCCGGCCCGCCGCCGCCCACGACCGGAGGCCCCGCGACGGGCAGGCTCGCCCTGGGTGCGCGGCTGGTTACGAACGTCACCACGCCCGAGGTGGAGGGACCGCCGTCGGGCGGCGGGGGGTCGCCGCTGATCCCGCAGTTCCCGTTCGGCCGCCGGCGACGCTGACGCGCGGCGCAGGCGCGAGGGTGTCCCGCCGGCGGCGGCTGGCCGGCGCGCCGGAGCACCCGTCGCCGTGAGGTCCGCGTCGGGAAGGAAGATCACATGTCGCTCTTCATGACGCTGAGCGTGGCCCTGAAGGCACTCGGCCACAACAAGATGCGGACGGGCCTGACGATGCTCGGCATGATCATCGGGGTCGCGGCCGTGATCACGATGGTCGGGCTCGGCCGCGGCGCCCAGCAGTCCATCGAGGCGCAGGTGCAGGCGGCCGGGACGAACATGATCATGGTCCGCG
>JAPOWL010000565.1 GCA_026707615.1 Acidobacteriota bacterium
CGTTCCCGAGCCGCCAGCCCGCGCCGGACGTGCTCTTCACCAGCCCCATCGCGGGGCGGCTCTACCGCAGCCGCGGGACCACCTTCGAGACCCGCCTCACCGTCCTCGAGAAGCCCGGCGAGAAGACCCGGGGGACCGTCGCCATTGGGGAGCCCGCCGCGAGCGCCGAAGAGCTGCTCGCCGCGGCGCTCGACGCCCTGCCGCCGCGCCTGCCCCTCCACAGCGCCGCTCCCGCCCCGAAAGCCAGTACAGGCGCCGCCGTGCGCGGCCGCGCCAAGTCCCACAAGACCCCCCCGAGCCCCGCCGCCGGCGAGCCGACCGCCTGGCGGGACGCCCAACCGCTCGCCTACACGAGCCGGCGCACCAGCGACGCCGCCGTCATCGACGACGACCGCCCGTACCACCCGTGGACGCCCTCGGTGGTGATCGTCGACAACGCCAAGCGGCACCCGACGACCCTGGTGCAGTCGGCGGCGATGAGCGCCGTCGACCACCGGCGCCCCACGGCGCGGCCGGTCCTGCCGGCCCGCCTCGTGACCGACGGCACGCTGTCCGACGCCCAGCTCGAGAGCATCGTGCTCGCGGCCGAGGCGCACTCGGCCGACCTGCCCGGGCGGTACTCGATCGACAGCGACTACGACAACGTGAGGTACCTCGGCCCGGACGGCCCGCAGGCGACCGACGCCGCGCGCCGCGACCCCGACTCGGAAGCGAACGTGACGTGGAGCGAGCCCACCGCGATCCGCCGCGGCTGGATGCTCGGCGACGGGACGGGCTGCGGGAAGGGGAGGCAGGTCACCGGCATCATCCTCGACCGCTGGCTGCAGGGCTGCCGCAGGGCGCTCTGGCTGTCGGCCTCCGACAAGCTCATCGAGGACGCCCGGCGCGACTGGACGGCCCTGGGCGGACGCGCGAGCGACGTCGCGGCCGTCAACAAGTGGCGGCAGAAGGACCCCATCGACCGGAAGACGGGAATCCTGTTCTCGACCTACGCGACGCTGCGGTCCGCCGGCCGCGGCGGCAACCCGTCACGGCTCGAGCAGATCATCGAGTGGCTCGCCGGCGGCACGGACGAGGAGGCACGGCACGCCTGGGACGGCGTGATCGTCTTCGACGAGTCGCACGCCATGTCCAACGCGGCCGGCGGGAAGGGCGCGCGCGGCGCGATCGCGCCCAGCCAGCAGGGAAGGGCCGGCGTGCGGCTGCAGAACGCCCTCCCGCAGGCCCGCATCATCTATTCGTCGGCCACGGGCGCCAGCACCATCGACGGCCTCTGCTACGCGAGCCGGCTCGGGTTGTGGGGCACGCCCGAGACACCCTTCCCGGCCCGCGCCGACTTCGTGCAGGCGATGGATGCGGGCGGTGTCGCCGCGCTCGAGGTGGTCGCCAGGGACTGCAAGGCGCTCGGCCGCTACCAGGCGCGGGCGCTGTCCTACACCGGCGTCGAGGTCGACATCGTCGAGCACGTGCTCACCCTCGAGCAGACGGCCATCTACGACGAGTACGCGAGGGCCTTCAAGATCATCCACCACAACCTCGGGGCCGCGCTCGCGGCGACCGGCATCGACACCGGCGACGTCTGCAACGCCCGCGCCAAGGCCGCGGCCCGCTCCGCCTTCGAGCTCGCCAAGCAGCGCTTCTTCTCGCATCTGCTGACCGCGATGAAGTGTCCGACCCTGATCGCGTCGATCGAGGACGACCTCAAGAGCGACCTCGCGCCCGTGGTCCAGGTCGTCTCGACCGGGGAGGCCCTCACCGAGCGGCGGCTCTCCCAGGTCCCGACCAGCGAGTGGGACGACCTCTCCATCGACCTCACGCCGCGGGAGTACGTGCTCGACTACCTGATGCACGCGTTCCCCGTCAGCCTCCACGAGGAGTACGAGGACGACGAGGGCAACGTCCACACGCGGCCCGCGCGCGACAAGGACGGCAACCCCGTGCTGTCGCAAGAGGCCGTCGACCTGCGCGACGCCCTCGTCGAGAAGCTCGCCAGCATGCCGCCGATCGGCGCCGCCCTCGACCAACTCCTGCACCACTTCGGGCACGACGACGTCGCCGAGGTCACCGGGCGCTCCCGCCGCGTGCTCCGGATCTCGGACGACGGCCGCGGCGACCGGCTCGCCGTGCGCAACCGGCCGGCCAGCGCGAACCTCAACGAGACCCAGGCGTTCATGGACGGCAAGAAGCGCACGCTCGTCTTCTCGGGCGCGGGCAACACGGGACGCTCCTACCACGCCGACCTGGCGTGCGCGAACACGAAGCGCCGGCGCCACTACCTGCTCGAAGCGGGCTGGCAGGCGAACCAGGCCATCCAGGGGCTCGGCCGGACCCACCGCACCCGCCAGAAGAGCGCGCCCCTGTTCTCGCCCGTCACCACCAACGTGAAGGGCGAGCGGCGGTTCACCTCCACGATCGCGCGGCGCATCCACAGCCTCGGGGCGATCACGCGCGGGCAGAAGGACTCGCAGAGCGGGATGGGCGACGACAACGCGGCGCTCTTCCGCGAAGCCGACAACTTCGAGTCCGAGTACGCCAAGGCGGCGCTGCGCGCCTTCTACCACGACCTCTACGCCGGCCGCATCGACGACTGGTCGGCCGACTCGTTCGAGGAGGAGACCGGGCTGTCGATCACCGACAGCGAGGGCCAGCTCCTGACCGACCTCCCGCCCATGCACACCTTCCTCAACCGCCTGCTCGCGCTCGAGATCGACGAGCAGAACCACCTGTTCGGGCACCTCGAGCAGCTCGTCGACGCCAACATCGAAGGGGCGATCCAGGCCGGCACCTACAACCGCGGCGTCGAACGCATCACCGCGGCCGGCCTCGAACTGGTGACCACGGAGACGGCCGAGGCCCCCGGCGGACCCCAGGTCCACCTCGTCGAGATACTCCGCCGCGACCGGCTGCGGCCGACCACGGTCGGGACGGCCATGGAGATCTACGCGGCGGAGAACAAGTCCTCCGGCACGGGGGCGGTCCTGCTGCGCAACACGCGGTCCGGCAACGTCGCCCTATGCACCGGGGCGCCCTCGCAGACCCTCGAGGACGGCACGATCCAGAAGCGCCGGCGCATCATCCAGCCCGCCAGCCGGCGGACCGAACCCCTCGACAGCCTCAAGACCGGATGGAAGCCGATCGAGATCGACGAGTGGCGCACGGCGTGGGCCGAGCAGTGCGCGGCGCTGCCCGAGTTCCGCGAGTCGCACTTCTGGCTCGTCACCGGGGTGCTGCTCCCCATCTGGCAGAAGCTCCCGGGCACCGACGTCCGCGTCTACCGCCTGACGACCGACTGCGGGACGAGCCTGATCGGCAGGGTCCTAACGGCCGGCCAGATGGACGCCGTGCGCATGAAGCTCGGCCTCGGCGCATCCGACGTCCCGAAGATGACCCCCGGCGAGCGGATGGCGGAGCTCACGGCCCGCCGCTCGAAGTACCTGCTCGACGGCGACCTGGTGCTCTCCGGCCGCCGTCACATGGGAGCCGTGCGCGCCGAGATCGAGCACCGCAACCCGGAGATCGTGGCGCGGCTCAAGACGCTCGGGTGCGTGACGGAGATCGTCCAGTACCGGGCGCGCGTGTTCGTCCCCGATGCGGCCACGCTCGGCCGGGTCCTCGACGCCTACCCCGTCCTCGTCCGCCACGAGGCCCACTGACCGGAGAACGCCGCATATGCCCCAATCGATCGGAATGGAACGCCGCCACTGGCAGAACGCCCAGCGTGCGGCACAGCGAGCCCAGCGCCGGCGCGACGAGCTCGAGATCGAGGCCCTGCTGGACGAGGCCGGCGTCGACAACGAGGACGAGCGCGCGGCCATCAGCGGCGAGCGATGCGCCCAGTGCCGAACGATGTTGCTCGTCGACGCCGACTGGGTCCCGTACTCCCCCGCGGGCGTCCTCGTCTGCGCCGGATGCATCGAGGAGGCCGGCGGGACGCCGGACGCACCCGGCGCGATAGTGCGCGACTGGAATGGCTGATGAACGACCCCACGAACGGATACGAGCTGCTCCTGCAGCACCCCGAACCCCCACCCGAGACCGTCCCCCTCCTCAGGCGCGTTTGGGACGCCCACCGGACCGAAGACTGGCTGCTCAACGCCGCGTGGCCGGAAGGCTGCAGCGCCCCGGGCGAACACCTGACCGCGGCCGGGACCGACGGCGGCGGACGCTGGGTCGTCCACGACGGCGAACGCCTGCGCGCGGCCGACTGCGAGTGGCTGCGCCATATCACCGAGGTTCAGGCCATCCGGCGGGCCTGGTGGCGCACGCACTGGCAGAGCTGGCCTCCGCGCGCCGGGCAGACACGGGAACCGCGAGAGCTGCGGATCGCGCTCGACTGCGACCCGCAGAGCCCCGTGCAAATGTTCCAGCTCTACGTGGCGCTCGGCGACGACGAGAAGCCGATCGGCGCGCCTGAGCTCCGCACCTTCGACACGGACGCCGACACGGAGATGCCGACCGAGGCGGCCGTCGTCATCGAGACCAACCCCGCCGCGGCGGATCTGCTCGAGTGGCTCGCGTGGCTCCTGTTCGACGGCCGCCGCAGTGCCCCGCGCTGAACGGGGCTACGGCCAAGAAACCGACTACCGCAAGCGTCGGGACCGCGCGCACGCGGCTTACGATCCGCGAACCGAAAGGAGGACACGAATGTCCGAAGAAGCAAGCCCGCAAACCGGCACGGAGGCGAAACCGCGCCACTTCACACCCAACGTGCAGCTCTCGGCGTACGGGCGGCTGACGCGGGACCCGGAGGCGAAGACTTCCGAACGGGGACACCCGTACACGCGCGCGCGTATCGCCTGCAACGTGACGCCGGCCAAACGCGAGGGCGACCAGCAGACCTGGTTCGTGGACGTGGTCGCGTTCCGCAACCACGCCGCGGCGCTTGCGAAGTGCAAGAAGGGCGACAGCGTGAACGTCATGGGAACCCTCAACATGGAGGAAAGGACCAGCAACGGCCGCACCTACCAGAACTTCACCGTGACCGCCGACGGGGTGATGGGCACCGCCACGACGAGACGGACCGAATGACCGAGCCCCTTGAACCCGAGGTCGCCCCGACCACCATGATCTGCGCGATACCGACTGCCCCGGCCTCCGCCGACAACGTGTCGCTGCAGCAGATCTACGACAACCAGGCGCAGTACCTCGGCACCGTGCGCCACCCGCCCTCCCACACCGAGCTCGCCCAGATGGCGGTGCTCCACGGCTTCCGCCCCGCGTCGCCGGTGTCCGCGATCCAGTGGACGAACCAATACGCGCAACGCGTCATCCTGCTCGTCGCGAGCCACGCGACGCCCCAGTTCCGCAACTGCGACCACGGCCGGAGCGCGGTCCTCGGACGCCGGCCGTTTCGCGGCCCGCTCAGGGCGCCCGCCGTCACCGCCGCGCACCGGCACTACCCTGCGCTGCCGGTGTCCGCGATCCAGTGGACGAACCCGTACGCGCAACGCGTCATCCTGATCGTCGCGAGCCGCGCGGAGCCCCAGTTTCACAACTGCGACCACGGCCGGAGCCTGATCCTCGGGCGCCGGCCATTTCGAGGCCCGCTACGGGCACCCGCCGTCGCCGCCGCGCACCAGCACTACACGGAGTTGCGGCGCTGCCGGCACTGCAACGGCGTCCAGATGGTCAACGTGGGCGCCACCGGAGCCCGCGAAGCGTCTCCCTGGTTCGAGCCCGACGACGGCTGCATGACCTGGAGCGGCCTCTACGCGGCCGCCCTGGCCGCCGGCGCACCCGGCACCACCGAGAGCGCCTGACCCAGCCAATCGCGGAGCGCCGCGGCCTCGGCGAGTCCCAGCGCCATCACCGAGGGCGTCGAGCGTCCGGGTGCGACCCCGCACACGCCGCCTTCAGCGGCGGACGCCTGCCCCCGGGCCGGCCACCGACGCCGGCCCCGGACCCCACGCCTGTCATCGGCGCGCCCTCTCATCAACGACACCCTCCCGGCCCGTTGACATTCCACGCCGAGAAAGCGAACCGCGATGACGACGACCACCACGCCGTGCAACGACATCCACGACCGATACGCCATCGACTGGGAGCTGTGCTCGCCGGTCGACACGGCCCAGTGGGCACAGCTGGACACCGGGGCCGACGCCGCCTGGTTCGGCCAATGGGTGAATCCCTTCCGCCGAATCGTGCTGGCCTACTGCGAGGGCGAGCTCC
>JAPOWL010000603.1 GCA_026707615.1 Acidobacteriota bacterium
GCGCGTCGCCGCTGACCAGCATCAAGCACGCCGGCGTGCCGTGGGAGCTGGGCCTGGCCGAGACCCAGCAGGTGCTCGTGCTGAACGAGCTGCGCGACCGCATCGTCGTGCAGGTCGACGGGCAGATGAAGACGGGCCGCGACGTCGTCGTCGCAGCGCTGCTCGGGGCCGAGGAATACGGCTTCTCCACCGCCCCGCTCGTGGTCACCGGCTGCATCATGATGCGCGTCTGCCACCTCGACACCTGTCCGGTGGGCATCGCCACGCAGAACCCCGAGCTCCGCAAGCACTACACGGGGCGGGCGGAGTTCGTCGAGAACTACTTCCGGTTCGTGGCCGACGAGATCCGCGAGCTGATGAGCGAGCTCGGCTTCCGGACCATGGACGAGATGATCGGCCGCGCCGACCGGCTCGACATCTGCGCCGCGGTCGACCACTGGAAGGCGCGCGGCCTGGATCTCACGTCCATCCTGCACTACCCGGACGTCCCGCCGCACGTGGGACGCCACTCGGTACGCCCCCAGGACCACGGGCTGGACCGCGCCCTCGACAACGAGCTCATCGCGCGGTCGGAGCCGGCGCTCGCGCGGCGGGAGCCGGTCGCGATCGACCTCCCCATCCGCAACGTCAACCGCACCGTCGGCACCCTGCTCGGGGCCGAGATCACCCGCCGGTGGGGACCGGAGGGCCTGCCGGACGACACGGTGCGCATCCGCTTCACCGGCTCGGCCGGGCAGAGCTTCGGGGCCTTCGTGCCGCACGGCGTCTCGATGACGATCGAGGGCGACGCGAACGACTACTTCGGGAAGGGCCTGTCGGGCGGACGGCTGGTCATCCATCCGCCGGCCCGGTCGACCTTCGCCCCGGAAGAGAACATCATCATCGGCAACGTCGCCCTGTACGGCGCGACCGGCGGAGAGGCTTTCGTCAGGGGCGTTGCCGGCGAGCGGTTCTGCGTCCGGAACAGCGGCGCGCACGCCGTCGTGGAGGCGGTGGGCGATCACGGCTGCGAATACATGACCGGGGGGCGCGTCGTCATCCTCGGCCGCACCGGCCGCAACTTCGCGGCCGGCATGAGCGGGGGAATCGCCTACGTCCTCGACCGCGCGGCCGAGTTCCCGCAGCGCTGCAACCCGGGCATGGTCGACCTCGAGGCCCTGGACGAGGACGACGCGGCGCTGGTCCGGCGGCTGCTGGCGCGGCACGCGCAGCTGACCGGCAGCAGCGTTGCCGAGCGCGTGCTCGACAACTGGCCGACTGCCCGCGGGCAGTTCGTCAAGGTCATGCCGCGCGACTACAAGCGGGTGCTCGCGGCCGAGGCCCGCGCCCGCGCGGAGTCGCGCGAGCCGGAGTTCGCCGAGCTGATCGGCGCGTAGCATCATCATGGGCAAGCTGAAGGGATTCCTCGAGATCGACCGCCAGAAGGCACTCGCTCGTCCGGTCGACGAGCGGGTGCAGGACTGGCGCGAGGTCTATCTGCCGTACCGGTCCGACGACCTCCGCGCGCAGGGCGCCCGCTGCATGGACTGCGGCATCCCGTTCTGCCACGAAGGGTGTCCGCTCGGGAATCTCATCCCGGACTGGAACGACCTCGTCTACCGGGACAAGTGGCAGGCGGCCATCGACCGGCTGCACAAGACCAACAACTTCCCCGAATGGACCGGGCGGCTCTGCCCCGCCCCCTGCGAGGGGTCGTGCGTGCTGGCCATCGACCGCCAGCCGGTCACCATCAAGTCCGTCGAGCTGGCGATCGTCGAGCGCGCCTTCGACGAGGGATGGATCTCGGCCGGCCCGCCCGCAACGCGCACGGGGAAGACGGTGGCGGTGGTCGGCTCCGGCCCGGCCGGCCTGGCGGCCGCGGACCAGCTCAACCGGGCCGGCCACACGGTGACCGTCTTCGAGAAGGCCGACCGCATCGGCGGGCTGCTGCGCTACGGCATCCCCGAGTTCAAGATGGAGAAGCGCTTCCTCGACCGCCGCCTGCGGATCCTGGAGGCCGAGGGCATCCGCTTCCGGACGGGGGTGAACGTCGGCGTCGATCTGTCGGCCGAGCAGATGCAGCGCGAGCACGACGCCGCGCTCCTGGCCGGCGGGGCCGGCTGGCCGCGCGACCTCAAGGTGCCGGGCCGCGAGCTCGAGGGCATCCACTTCGCCATGGACTACCTCACGCAGCAGAACCGTCGCTGCGAAGGCGACGTGGTCCCCGCGGACCAGGAGATAACGGCGCACGGCAAGCACGTCGTGATCATCGGCGGGGGAGATACGGGCGCCGACTGCCTGGGGACCGTCCACCGTCAGGGTGCCCGCTCGGTCGCCCAGTTCGAGTTGCTGCCGCGCCCACCCGACGATCGGGCGCCGGACAATCCGTGGCCGACGTGGCCGCAGGTCTTCCGGGTTTCGGCCGCGCACGAGGAAGGCGGCGACCGGGTCTACGCCGTTTCGACCGAGCGGTTCACGAGCTCCGGCAGCGGCCGCGTCAGCGCGCTCCACGCCACGAAGGTCCGCATGACCGACCGCGACGGCCGCCCCGCGTTCGATCCCGTCCCCGGCAGCGCGTTCGAGCTCAAGGCCGATCTCGTGCTGCTCGCCATGGGCTTTCTGGGCCCGGAGCGGCCGGGACTGCTGACCGATCTCGGAGTCCGGTTGACGGAGCGGGGCAACGTGTGGCGCGACGCCAACTGGATGACCAGCGTGCCCGGCGTGTTCACGGCGGGCGACATGCAGCGCGGCCAGTCGCTCATCGTCTGGGCGATCGCCGAGGGGCGCAGCGCCGCTCGCGGTATCGATGCCTACCTGATGGGTTCGTCCGCCCTGCCCGCGCCCGTCTGACAGCGTTTCCCGGGAGCGGTCCGGGCCGCCCCCGGCTCTTCGATGCAGCCCGTCCGACGCCGGCTGGCCGGCAATGTGGCATGCGCTTTGTATGCCGTACGGGCATGGTTTCGCAAGGCAGCAAGAACCAGGCGATGAACAGATCGAGGGCGTTGCCCGCCGAAGTCCGGCCTCTGGCGATGCTGGCGGAGATCAACCAGGTGCTCACGGTGGCGCAGAGCCCGCGGGCAGGATTCCAGCGCGCGCTCGAGTTGCTCGACCACCTCCACGGCGTGATGCGCAGCGCCGTCGTCCTCGCCGACCCGGACACGGGGCGGCTGCGGGTGGAGGCATCGGCCGGGCTGACCGGCGCGGGGCGACACGCCGAATGGGAGATGGGCGAGGGCATCACGGGGCGCGTCGTGGCGAGCGGCAAGCCGGTCGTCGTGCCGCAGATCAGCCAGGAGCCGATGTTCCTGCACCGCACGGGGCGGCGCCGCGACGGGCCGCGCTCGGAGATCAGCTTCATGTCGGTGCCGATCCCGGGCGAGCGGAAGCCCGTCGGCGCCCTCAACCTCGACTTCCCATTCGACAAGTCGCGCAACTACGACCGGGACCTGCACGTCTGCCGCGTCGTCGCCTCCATGTTCGGGCAGGCGCTCCGATTGCAGCAGATTGCCGAGGTCGAGCGGCAGCGGCTGCTCGACGAGAACATCCACCTCAAGGAAGAGCTGAAGCAGCGCTACGACTTTTCGCACATCATCGGCACCAGCGGCCCGATGCGCCAGGTCTACGAGCAGATCGCGCGGGTCGCGTCGTCCAACACGACCGTGCTCATCCGCGGCGAGTCCGGGACGGGCAAGGAGCTCATCGCGCACGCCATCCACTACAACTCCCCGCGCGCCAAGAAGCCCTTCATCAAGGTGAGCTGCGCCGCGCTGCCGGATTCCCTGATCGAGTCGGAGCTGTTCGGTTACGAACGGGGAGCGTTCACGGGCGCCTCGGCCCGCAAGAAAGGCCGTTTCGAGCTGGCCGACGGCGGCACGCTCTTCCTCGACGAGATCGGCGACATCAATCTGTCGACGCAGGTCAAGCTGCTCCGCGTGCTCCAGGAGAAGGAGTTCGAGCGCCTCGGCGGCACCACCCCCGTCAAGTCCAACGTCCGTCTGATCGCGGCGACCAACGCCGATATCGAGAAGGCGATCGCGGCCGGGACGTTCCGGGAGGACCTGCACTACCGGCTGAACGTGTTCGCGATCTTCGTGCCGCCCCTGCGCGAGCGGAAGACCGACATCCTGCTCCTGGCCGACAGCTTCCTGGAGAAGTACTCCATCGAGCACGGCAAGCACGTGAAGCGCATCTCCACCCCCGCCATCGACATGTTCATGGCCTACCACTGGCCCGGCAACGTGCGCGAGCTCGAGAACTGCATCGAGCGCGCGGTGCTGGTCTGCGACGGTCACGTCGTGCACGCGCACCACCTCCCGCCGACGCTCCAGACCGGCGAGGCGTCCGGGACCATCACCAACGTGTCGCTCGCCGACGCCGTCTCCGCCTACGAGAGGGACCTGCTGCAGGACGCCCTGAAGACGACCCGCGGGAACCGGGTGAAGGCGGCGAAGCTCCTCGACTCCACGGAGCGGATCGTCAGCTACAAGGTCAAGAAATACGGGATCGACTGCCGACGATTTCGGTAGGCGGCCGCGCACTACGTTTTTGTGTCGTCGTATCAGTATTCCGACAACCCTGTTGGAATCAGATCAAGCTCGCAGCCGGCCGGGCCGCCCGGGGCCCCTCCGCGGCCGGCGTCGGCACAGCACCTGACCCCCCCCGACCGCCGCCCCGCCGAGCGACGGCAGGCTATCCGCCCCCAAGGCACAGCACCGTGCAACGCGGCGACAGGAGCGCCTGCCGCCCAGCGACGACTGCCTGCCGAACTGCCATCCGGTCGCGGTCCTGCGCGTCGTCGCGCACCGCGAAACAGGTTGGCAGAGAAGCCGGACCTCTCGCGGACCCCGGTCGTCCGACGCGGCGAACAACGCTTTTGTAAGTCTGTTCCTCTATATCCACATTACTGTACGCGTATTCGTTCCGGCCAACGGCTTCCCGCCTCGTCGGTCTCGGTCTCGCGTGCGGGAATCCCACGATTCGGCGGGCTTGCCCCGAGTTGGCGCGCACCTTGCTTATCCGCTGGTCGACGCATCACCGCGGACTCGTACAGGAGACAGCTCATGAAGCTCATCACGGCGATCATCAAACCGCACATGCTCGACGAGGCCCGCGAGGCGCTTTCGAAGACCGGCATCCAGGGCCTGACCGTGACCGAGGTCAAGGGGTTCGGGCGCCAGAAGGGGCATACCGAGATCTACCGGGGCGCGGAGTACTCGGTCGACTTCGTCCCGAAGATCAAGATCGATGTCGTCGCCGACGACGGTCAGGTCGACGCCGTGCTCGAGGCCATCAAGGGATCCGCCCGGACGGGTGAGATCGGCGACGGAAAGATCTTCGTGAGCGACGTCGGTCAGGCCGTGCGCATCCGGACCGGCGAATCCGGCGCCTCGGCCCTCTAGGAGCCTGCGCGCCAGCGCCAAGGAAAGGACTGGGAAACGCCAATGAAGACCGGATTTCGTCGCTCGATCGTACGCTCGGCAGCACCGTCGCTCGTGCTGCTCGCCATCGTCCTGGCCCCCCGTGCCGCGTTCGCGCAGGAGGGCGCCTCGCAGGAGCTCTTCACGGTCAACAACACGTGGATGCTCGTCGCCACGTTCCTCGTGTTCATCATGCACCTCGGCTTCGCCTGTCTCGAGAGCGGGCTGACGCAGGCCAAGAACTCGGTGAACATCCTGTTCAAGAACACGGGAGTCATCGCCATCGGCCTCGTCACCTACGCCATCGTGGGCTTCAACCTGATGTACCCCGGCGACTTCTCGCTCGGGCAGTTCTTCGGGTTCGCGGGCGTCGGGCTCGATCCGGGCGCCGAGGGCAACACGGTCGCCTACGCCGACGGCGCCTACACGTACTGGACGGACTTCATCTTCCAGGCGATGTTCGCCGCCACCGCGGCCACGATCGTCTCCGGCGCGGTGGCGGAGCGGATCAAGCTCGGCTCGTTCCTCATCTTCACGACGATCTATGTGGCGTTCATCTACACCATCGCCGGCTCGTGGAAGTGGGGCGGCGGGTTCCTGGACGCGATGGGCTTCTACGACTTCGCCGGCTCCACGCTCGTGCACTCCGTCGGCGGGTGGGGCGCCCTGGCCGGCGTCATCGTCCTCGGCCCGCGGCTGGGCAAGTACCTCGAAGGTCGTGCCAAGCCGATCCCCGTGCACAGCAGGCCGCTGGCCACTATCGGCG
>JAPOWL010000351.1 GCA_026707615.1 Acidobacteriota bacterium
GCGTTGCTCACCTCTCTCCCGGACGCTACGTCGCCCGTGTCCGGGCCGTGCACGACGCGGCGGAGGTGGCACGGACGCTGCGCCCGTTCCGGGTCGCCGAGCCGTCGCTCACCGCGAGCCCGCCGCCCTCGGGACCGTCTTGACCGGCGTGAACGAGCGTTGATACAGTGCCGGAGCATTCACTCACTTTCGGTGGGACGGGTTCGCCCGGCCCGCGTCGGCGAGGGCTTCGCCCCGAGGTCGACCACCGCACGACTCGGCTGCCACGGGTCGACCTTCATTCCCGACGCAGAAAGACAGATATCCAGGAGCCGACAGGCATGATCGCAACCCGACCCCTCGACCGCCGCACGTTCCTGCGCGCCTCCGGCGTCGCGATGGCCCTGCCGCTGCTCGAGTCGATGTCCCCGGCCCTCGCCCGCGCCGCCGGCACGACGCCCCGGCGGCTGGTGACCATCTGCAGCACGCTCGGGCTCTACTCGTCGTCGTGGTTCCCGAAGATGGCGGGCGCCGGCTACGAGGCCACCGAGTACCTGTCGCTCATCGACGGGCACCGCTCGCGCTACACCCTCTTCTCCGGGTTCTCGCACGAGGAGCAGAGCGGCCGCCAGCCCCACAACTCCGAGATCACCTGGCTGACGGCGGCGCGCCGGCCGGGGCTCGACGGGTTCCGGAACACCGTCTCGCTCGACCAGGTGGCGGCGAATCACTTCGGCTACGTGACCCGCTTCCCGTCCGTGGTCCTCGGGACGGCGATCGCGCAGAGCCAGTCGTATACGACGAGCGGCGCCATGGTGCCGGCCGAGACCAGCCTCGCCAACCTCTTCCGGCGGCTCTTCCTGCAGGGCACGCCCGAGGAGGTCGAGCGCGAGGCGCAGCGCCTGACCGACGGCGGCAGCATCCTCGATCGCCTCAAGTCGCAGACGGCGGCGCTCCGCCACCGCGCCAGCACGGCCGATCGGCGCAAGCTGGACGCCTACTTCGACGCCGTGCGCGGCGCCGAGCAGGAGCTGACCGAGGTCCAGGGCTGGCTCGACCGACCCAAGCCGGCGGTGGCCGAGGACCCGCCCGTCGACATCCCGGACCGGGCCGACCTCGTCGGGCGCATCCGGCTGCTGTTCCGCATGATCCCGCTGATCCTGGAGACCGACTCGTCGCGCGTCGTCAGCATGATGATCCACGACCACGGGGTGGTGCCGCAGGTCCGCGGCGTGACCGGCGACCAGCACAGCCTCTCGCACCACGGGCAGGACGAGACCAAGATCGCGCAGTTGAAGCGGATCGAGGCGCAGGTGGTCGGCGCCTTCGGGGACCTCCTGACCGCGCTCCGGGAGCGCGGCGACGGGGGCGGCCCGCTGCTCGACAGCACGACGGTGCTCTTCGGCAGCAACCTGGGCAACGCCAATGCCCACACGCCGGTCGACCTGCCGATCCTCCTCGCCGGCGGCGGCTTCGCGCACGGCTCGCACGTCGTGCACGAGGGCGAGCACAACGCGCCGCTGTGCAACCTGTTCCTGACGCTGCTCCAGAACCTGGGCGTCGAGACCGACTCGTTCGGGCAGAGCACCGGCACGCTCACCTGGGCGTAGGGAGCAGGACCGATGACCAGCGGAACCACAACGCCAGGAAGAACGCCGATGCAGGCCCGAACCGGCAGGCACGACGCCGCGGTCAGGACGGTGCGGCGGACGATGAGGACGATGAGGATGCCGCGGTTGCCCGCGGCCCTCGCCGCGTGCCTGTGGCTCGCGTCCGGCGCGGCCGGTGCGCAGTCGTTCCAGGCGGACGTGGCGCCCCTCGTCCAGGGGTCGTGCCTCGCGTGCCACGGCGACCGGACGGTGACCCCGCTCAACCTCGCCCGGCTCGGGTTCGACCTCGGCGACCGCGAGACCTATCGCGCCTGGGAACGGGTGTACGAGCGGCTGGAGAAGGGCGAGATGCCGCCCGCCGCCGCCCGCCCGCCGGCGCCACCCGTGCTCGAAACCGCGCTCGGGTCGCTCAAGCGGGCGCTCGCGGACGCCAATCTCGAGGCGCGCGGCCCGCAGCGAACACCGCTCCGGCGCCTGACGCGCCTGGAGTACGCCTACACCATCGAGGACCTGCTGGGGATAGACGGCGCGGTGGCCGAGGCTCTCAGCCTGACGTTGCCGGCCGAGGCCGACTCCGGCGGCTTCGACACCGTGGCCGCCAACCAGAGCATGTCGCCGCTCCACGTGCGGTCCTACCTCGACGCAGCCGACGCGGCGCTCGACACGGCGCTCCGGACCGGCCCGGCCCCCGGCGCCCGCCGGCACGTCATCGACTACACGAAGTCGCGCTACCTGTGGGGCATAGAGCACGCGAGGGCCCTCGGCCTCGGCATCGTCAAGCGCGTGCCGGACGCCTACGTGATGTTCTTCGACTTCGGGTCGACCTACACCTTCCACAGCGCCTCCGAGGGCTTCGCGGTGACCGAGCCCGGCCGCTACCGGGTCACGGTGGAGGCCTATCCCTACCAGGCCGGGACCCCGGTGACGCTCACCGTCTACCAGGGCAAGATGGCCGGCGTGGCCGCGTCGCTCGACGAGCTGATCGGCACGTTCGACCTCGAAGCCCCGCGCGCGGTGGAGATGCGGCCCTACCTGCGCCCCGGCGACCTCATCGGCCTCTCGGTGGCCGACCTCGACGTGCCGCCGGAGGCGGTGGGCTACGGCCCCGCCGATCCCTCCGAGGGCTACGGCGGCATGAAGGACTACCCCGGCGAGGGCATCGCCATCCGGTCGATGACCATCGAGGGCCCGCTCCCGGTCGGCGACGAATGGCCGCCCGCGAGCGCGCGCCGTCTGCTCCCGGGGGTCGAGTTCGACGCCGCCGGCGGGATCGTGCTGGCGAAGGACCCGTTCGAGCACGTCGTCGACGCGGTTGCGGGCTTCGCCCCGCGCGCGTTCCGTCGGCCGCTCGGCGAAGGTGAGCTCCAGGCCTACGCCAGCCTCGCGGAACCGCTGCTGAGGGACGGGCGGCCATTCCTCGAAGCGGTTCGGGTTCCTCTGCGCGCCGTCCTGAGCGCCCCCGCGTTTCTCTTCCAGGGGGGTGCCTCCGATGCGGGCGGCGACGAGGCGGGCGGCGACGAGGCGGGTGGCGACCAGGCGGGCGGCGACGAGGCGGGCTCATCGGGGGGCGCCGCTTCGCGCACGCTCGACGACTTCGCGCTGGCCTCGCGCCTGTCCTATTTCCTCTGGCGCAGCCTGCCGGACGCCCCGCTGCTCCGCGCGGCGGCCGACGGGCGGCTCTCGGATCCGGCCGTGCTGGCGGCACACGTCGACCGCCTGCTCGACGACGAGCGGTCGGAGCGCTTCGTGCGCGACTTCGCGGGGCAGGCGTTCCGGCTCTACGAGCTGCGCGCCACCACCCCCGACGCGGGGCTGTATCCGGAGTACGACGACCGGCTCGGGCAGGCGATGGCGCGCGAGACGGAACTGTTCCTGGGCGCCCTGATCGACGAGAACCACGGCATCGGCCGCCTGATCGACGCCGACTTCACCTTCGCGAACCGGCGCCTCGCCGAGCACTACGAACTGCCGGGCGTCACCGGGCAGCGGATGCGCCGGGTGGCGCTGCCGGCCGACAGCCCCCGCGGCGGCCTGCTCACCCAGGCCAGCGTGCTCAAGGTAACGGCGAACGGGACGACCACCTCCCCGGTGCCGCGCGGCAACTTCGTGCTCGCCAACCTGCTGGGGCAGCCGCCCGCTCCGCCGCCTCCGGGCATCGAGGGGCTCGAGCCGGACACGCGCGGCACGACGACGATCCGCGAGCAGCTCACGGCGCACCGCGCGAACCCGGTCTGCGCGAGCTGCCACCGGGTCATCGACCCGCCCGGCTTCGCCCTGGAGTCGTTCGACCCCATCGGCGGCTTCCGGCGAAGCTATCGTGCGTCGGGCGGCGAGTCGCAGTTCGGCGAGTTCACGGTGCCCCTCCCCTACGTCGCGGGCCTGCCCGTCGATCCGAGCGGCGTGACGCCGGAGGGCGAGGCGTTCAGCGGGATCGAGGACTACAAGCGCCTCATGCTCCGCAACGACCTCGAGCAGGTGGCCCGCCACCTGACCTCGCAGCTCCTGGTCTTCTCGACCGGCGCCGAGATCGAGTTCGCGGATCGCGACGCGGTGGAGGCAATCGTGGCGCGGCTCGGCGACGACGGCTACCCGATCCGGACGATGATCCATGAGGTCGCCCGGAGCGATCTGTTCCGGACCCGCTGAGCAGTTCCTGTTTCGGGTCGACGGTGAGAGGGAAGTCACCGTCCTGGCTGACAACGAACGGAGTGACCCAGGAGGCAGTCGTATGTCCAGGACGTCCACGTCGGCGCTCGTCGTGATTGCGGTCCTGCTGCTGGCGCCGACGGGCGCGGCCGCACAGGCGGCTCCGGAACAGCCACAGGCGGCTACCGGACAGCCGGCCGCTGCGCAACCACCGGCGGCGGAGGCGGCGCCCCGCACCCCGTGGGGAACCCCGGACCTGGGCGGTATCTGGGACTTCCGGACGATCACGCCGCTGGAGCGTCCCGAGGAGTACGGCGACCGCGCCTTCCTGACCGAGGAAGAGGCGGTGACGCTGGAGCAGGGCGCGGCGCAGACGGACCGTGAAGCCAACGAGGCCCCGGCCGAGCGGACGGAGGCCGGCGGCGACATCGGTGCCTACAACCGATTCTGGTTCGATTTCGGCACGTCGGTCGTCGCCGACCGGCGCACGTCGCTCATCGTCGATCCGCCGAACGGTCGCCGGCCGCCGCGGACGCCCGCCGGCGAGCAGCGCCCGGCCTTCGGCGGCTCGTTCGGCGGAGGGCCGTTCGAGCAGGTCGAGGACCTCAACTACTTCGATCGCTGCCTCGGCACCGCCGCGCTTCCGATCTACCCGACCGCGTACAACAACAACGTCCAGATATTCCAGACCGCCGACCACGTGGCCCTCTTCGTGGAGATGATGGGGTCCACGCGCATCATCCCCATCGACGACCGGCCCCACGGCGACATCCGGCAGTGGCTGGGCGACTCGCGCGGCCGCTGGGAAGGCGACACCCTCGTCGTCGAGACCACCCGCTTCGACCGCGACCTGCTGATCATCGGCGGCAGCCGCGACGCGGAGCGGCTCGTCGAGCGCTTCACGCGTGTGGGCCCCGGCATCCTCCAGTACGAGTACACGGTGGAGGATTCCACCGTCTGGACGCAGCCCTGGACGGCGGTGCAGACCTTCCGCAAGACCGACGCACCGGTCTTCGAGTACGCCTGCCACGAGGGCAACTACGCCGCCACGAACATCCTGGCCGGCGCGCGGGCGGAGGAGGCGGCGGCAGCCGAAGCCGCGGCGCAGGACGGGCGCTGACGGCCACTAGGCGTCCTACCGACACGCGACGCGGGAGGGGCCGCCCGGAGGGTATCGCTGCCAGGGGCGAGGCCATGCGGCCCGCCGCGTGCGCTCCTGCGAAACCAAGCCCGCCGAGCTCGCGTTCGTCGGGCTGGCCAGAGCAGCCGTTGCGCAGCAGGCATCCCGAACGGCAGAATGCGTGTCGTGCGCCCGGCCGGCTCGCGGCACGGGTGCGTCGTCGACCCGGAAGCACCACACGGGGAGGCTCATGATGCGCTGTCGATTCCTCGTCGTCGGGTCTCTGGTTGCCGCACTCACCGCGTTCGCGGTCGCCCCGGCGGCCACCGCCGGTCAGGAACGGGACGCCGCTCCTGACGGATGGACGGCGCCCCGGACGCCGTGGGGCGATCCGGACCTGCAGGGACAGTGGAACAGCCAGACGTCGACGCCGCTGGAGCGGCCGCGGGACGGACGGCTGTCCGAGACCGACGAGTTGCCGGCCGAGGAGGCTGTGGCGATCGAGGCGGCCAACCGCGCCGCCTTCGACCTGCCGCCCCCGGAGGGGAGCGTCGGCAACTACAACGCGTTCTGGCGCGACATCGGCCGCGCGCTCACCCGCACGTCGCTCATCGTCGACCCGCCGGACGGGCGGATTCCGCCGCTCTCGGAGGAGGGAGCGGCACGGATCGCGCGGGAGCGCGAGGAGCGCAGCCGGCGCGGCCCCGCCACCTCACCCGACACCTACAGCGACCTCAGCCCGTGGACCCGCTGCATCTCGCGCGGCTGGAACGGCATCGGGAGCTGGTG
>JAPOWL010000588.1 GCA_026707615.1 Acidobacteriota bacterium
TCCGGCCCGCGCTGTCTGAGCGCAGCCTGGTCCGGCCCCTTGCCGTAGTCGTCCGATGCAGGCGTATGGGTGTGGAGATCACACCGCCACCAGCGCGCCCCATTCCAGTCCGCCAACGACAACCTCCTCCGGCTCGACACCGCGCAATCGTTGAACCGCTGCCAGTCGGCCGGCAGCCTGGCCGCGGCGATCAGCGCTGCTTCGCACGCCTACGCCATCGTGGCCACCGATCCCGGACCGTGAATTGTACGTCAGCGTCACCGGGCGCCCGAGCGGCCACCGCCTCGGCGACGCTCCTTCCGCGAAGCCGCAAAGTGACCAAACGGAGACTCCCGTGGTTGCCGAGCCCGCCCCGCGCGTCGATTCGGTCATCGGTAGGGATCGGCGCGCCGCCGAGGGCGCCTGCGCAGGTAGTAGTCCACGAGGCCCCAGGCGATCATCAGGGGCATGAGCCACAGCGCCGAGAAGATGGCGATGGTGCCGCGCCCCGGCCCCGTGAGGAGCTGGCCGATCTGGTCGCGGAACGGATCGTCGTTCACGAGGTACGTCCAGGTCGCGGCCGGGCCCTTGACGTCCACGCCGGCCGCGGCGAGGTCGACTTCCCCGCCGACCACGCGAACGCGGTCGAGGGCCGCGCGCACCGCGTCGTCGAGCCCGGGCTCCAGACGCTCGTAGGCGTCCACCACCTCGGCGGTGAAGCGGGTCAGCGGATCCTGCTGTCCCAGGCGGACGAGGTGAATCCCCTCCCGGAGATCGGCGCAGAGCGCGAGATGCTCCGCCCAGACCTGGTCGAGGTGGTGGAGCGTCACCGCCACTTCAGCTCGGCGCACCGCCTCCGCGCCGCAGGCCTGGACGAGGTGGAGGTGGCGTTCGGGGTCGCCGCACCAGACGTCCGGCTGCGCGCGCCCCGCAAGCAGCGCCTGCCGGCGGCCCAGGAGGCGCCGCCGCTGGTCCTCGACGATCTCCGCGTAGCGCGACAGGGTGCGCCGGATCTCGAGGTTCTGCCCTTCGACGATCCGCTGCGCGCGGGCGATTTCGCGGCGGATGATCGGATGCTCGATCGGCTCGTCGCGGGGTGCGGGCATGATCCGCGCAGGAACGAGGTCGCGGATGCCGTAGCGGACGAGCAGGTCGTCCTCCAGGCTCACGAAGAAGCACGACTCGCCCGGATCTCCCTGCCGGCCGGCCCGCCCCCGGAGCTGCAGGTCGACGCGGCGGCTCTCGTGCCGGTTGGTGCCGAGGACGTAGAGCCCGCCGAGCGCCGCCACCGGCTCGCGCTCCCCCTCGTCCGCGCCGCCCAGCCGGATGTCGGTGCCGCGTCCCGCCATGTTGGTCGAGATGGTGACGGCGCCGAGCCGCCCCGCCCGCGCCACGATGCGGGCTTCGGCCGCGTCGTTCCTCGCGTTGAGGACCTCGCAGGCGATGCCGGCGGCCCGCAGCCTCGCGGCGAGCCGCTCGGACTCCACGACGCTCAGGGTGCCGACGAGCACCGGCCGCCCGACGGCGTGCGCGCGCCGGACCTCGGCGACGACCGCCCGCTCCTTCGCCTCGCGGTGCGTGAACACGACGTCCGGCCGATCGACTCTGATGAGCGGCCGGTTCGTCGGCACGACCACGACCTCGAGCCCGTAGATCTCGTGGAGCTCGTCCGCGGCGGCGCGGGCCGTCCCCGTCATGCCGCAGAGGAACGGGTAGGCGCGCAGGAAGTGCTGCAGCGGCATCGAGCCCAGGATTCGGCCGTCCGCGTCGGGATGGAGCCCCTCCTTCGCCTCGAGCGCCGCCTGCAACCCGTCCGGCCAGTGCCGATCGGGCACGACCCGCCCCGTGTGCTCGTCGATCATGCCGATGCGACCGTCCCGCACCAGGTAATCGACGTCGCGCCGCAGCAGGACCCGCGCGTGCAGGGCGCAGCTCACCCCGGTAAGCAGCCCGTAGTGCTCGCCGTCGTGCAGGCTGGCGACCCCGAGCGTCCGCTCCATGCGGGCCAGTCCCGCCTCGGTCAGCTCCACGCTGCGCCCGTACTCGTCGGCGTCGAAGTCGACGCCCGGCGCGAGCGCCGCCACGTGCTCCGAGATCCGCCGCGCCATCGAGTCGCGCGGCTCGGCGCGTCCGGCGAGGACGAGCGGCGTCCGGGCCTCGTCGATCAGCAACGAGTCCGCTTCGTCGACCAGCGCCATGCGGAAGGGCCGGTGCACGACCGCCTCCGGGTCGGTCGCCCGCAGGTCCCGCAGGTGGTCGAAGCCCGCCTCCTTGGCCGTGACGTAGGTGACGTCGGCCCGGTACGCGCACCGGCGGGCCGCGGGGGACATGCCCTGCCGGACGGCGTCCACCGTCAGGCCCAGCATCCGGTAGATCGGCCCCATCCACTCCGCGTCGCGCCGGGCCAGGTAGTCGTTGAACGTCAGCACGTGCACGCCGTCGCCGCCGAGGGCGTGCAGCGCGGCCGGCATCACCGCGGCCAGGGTCTTGCCTTCACCCGTCTGCAGTTCGACGACGCGCCCGCGAGCGAGGGCCAGCGCCGCCACCACCTGCACGTCGAACGGCCGCTCCCCCAGGGTGCGGGCTGCGGCCTCGCACACGAGCGCGAACGCCTCGGCCTGCAGCCCGTCGAGCTCCGCCCCGGCGTGCGCGCGGCGTCGCAGCGCCTCCGCCCGCTCCGCGATCGCGCCGTCGGAGAGCTCCGCCAGATCCCGCTCCATCTCGCGGACCGTCTCGAGCGGCGCGTCGAAGTCGCGGAGATCGAGGTCGACGGGCGAGCCCCCGAGCCGGGCGAGGCGCTGCCGCCATCCGATGCGGTTGCGGACCGGTGGACGAGAGCGACGACCTGCGGTCATGTACGACCTCCCGCCAACGATCGGCCAGCGTGCCGCGAGGGCGCGTCGGGAGCCTGCCCTGGCACGAACTGCTCCATTGCGCGGTCTGCGGCGCAGGCGCCCACGGGCCCGCCGGGAGTCTGCGCCGACGGACTCCCGATGAGCCCGCACGTGCGAGCCGCCACCCCGATAGGACGGTCCGATGCCGGGTCGGGTTCGTCCCGGCCCCGACCGAAGCCGAGCCTCGCCCGCGCACGCGGAGGGGTCTACCCGGCGACCCGCCCCCACCAGCGCCGCCCGGCGCGGGCCAGGCTCGGCGAGGCAACGGCCAGGACCGCCAGCACGAGCAGGCCCGCGGCGATGGGGCGGGTGACGAAGGTCGTCGGGTCGCCCCCGGAGATCGCCATCGCGCGCCGGAACTCCTGCTCGAGGAGCGGACCGAGGACGACGGCCAGGACGATGGGGGCGGGCGGCACGCCGTGACCGCGCAGGACGCACGCCGCGAGCCCCAGGACGTAGATCGCCCCGACGTCGACGAGGCTGCCGTCGAGGCTGTAGACGCCCAGCGTGGCGAACGCGAGGACCGCGGCGAACAGCAGCGGCCGGGGAACGCGCAGGAGCTGCACCCAGATCCGGACGAGCGGCAGGTTCAGCACCAGCAGCAGGAAGTTGGACACGTAGAGGCTGGCGATGAGCGCCCACACCAGCGTCGCGTCCTGGGTGAACAGCAGCGGACCGGGCTGCAGCCCGTACATCTGGAAGGCGGCGAGCATGACCGCGGTCGTGCCGGAGCCGGGGATGCCGAGCGCCAGGAGCGGCACCAGGCTGCCGCCGGCACTGGCGTTGTTGGCCGCCTCGGGGCCGGCGACCCCCTCGATTGCGCCGTCGCCGAACTCCTCCGGCCGGCGCGAGGAGCGCCGTTCCACGTCGTAGGCGAGAAAGCTCGCCACGGTGGCGCCGGCGCCCGGCAGCACCCCGCAGAAGAAGCCGACCAGCGTGCCGCGCAGCCAGGCCGGCCACGACCGCCGCCACTCCGCACGGGTGAGGCGGACCGGACCACCTACTCGCGCCCGTGCCTCGCCCGCCCCGGGTGCGCGGCGCGCCCGCGTCGCCGCGTACCAGAACACCTCTCCTACCGCGAACAGGCCGACCGTCACGACGACGACGTCGAGCCCTCCGAGCAGCCCCGCCGCCCCGAAGGTGAAGCGGGCCTGCCCGGTCTGCACGTCGATCCCGATCGTCCCGAGCGCCAGGCCGATCAGCGTTGCCGCGACACCCTTCGCCGGTGACGGCCCGCCGAGGCCCGCGAGCGCGGCCAGCGCCAGCACCATCAGGGCGGCGTACTCGGCAGGGCCGAAGGTGAGCGCCACCTCGACCAGCGCCGGCGCGGCGGTCATGAGCATCGCCGTCGCGAAGGTGCCGGCGACGAACGACCCGATCGCGGCGGTCGCGAGCGCCGCGCCCGCGCGCCCCCGGCGCGTCATGCGGTACCCGTCCCGCGCGGTCATCACGCTCGACGCCTCGCCCGGCATCCGTACCAGGATCGACGTCGTGGATCCGCCGTACATCGCCCCGTAGTAGAGACCGCCGAAGAGGATGAACGCGCCCGCCGGATCGATGCCGAAGGTCAGCGGAAGGAGCATCGAGATGGCCAGCGCCGGCCCGATCCCCGGCAGCACGCCGACTGCCGTGCCCAGTGTGACGCCGGCGAGGCCGAGGAGCAGGTTGGCGGGCAGCAGCGCCGCCCCGAATCCGGCCGTCAGGTTCTCGGCGAGCGGTGCGAGGGCACTCATGGTCACCATCCGCCCAGGATTCCGGCCGGCAGCCGGATGCCGAGGAGCGACCCGAACAGCACGTAGATCGACGCCGCCACGAGGACGCTCGCGGCCAGGTCGCGGCGCCAGCGCCGGCTGCCGAGCAGGCGGGCCTCGACCGCGATGAACGCCGTCGTCGCCGGCAGGTAGCCGGCCGGCTCGAGGAGCACGGCGTAGAGCAGGAAGCAGACGACGCTCGGCCCGGCCGCGCGCCAGTCGGCGCCCGGGGCGGGATCGCCCAGCGGCTCCGGTCGGATGCCGATCCGGAGCGCGACGGCGGCCAGACCGATCCCGATGGCCAGCGGGAACGCCCGCGGTCCGACCGTGGCGTAGCCACCCTCGGGAGCGGCGATCGCCGTCGCGGCCGCAAGGTACGCAGCACTGATCGCAAAGAGGCCGAGCGCGAGACGGCGGTCGGGGTGCATCGCGTGGTTCGTGACGGCGGGTCGGCCGTGGGTCCCACTCCTTCGTCCGGACGTCCGGCCCTGCCCGGCGCGAGCAACGGCACGCGCCCCGCGCTCAGGCTGGCAGAGCAGCCCGACCGCGCGCACCGGCGAGAACGGCTGGCCGATCAGACGGGCGGATCCGCCCGAACGCGCGGCGCGGATCCCCGCCGGCGGCTCGGGCTACCGAATCAGCCCGATCGCGCGCAGCGTGTCGTCGACGGTGGCCGCCTCGTCGCGCAGGAATTCCCCGAACGCCTCCCCCGCCAGGAAGCTGTCGTCCCAGTGGTTGGCGCGCAGGATCGCCTGCCACTCCGCGGACTCGCGCATCCGGGCCAGGGCGCGGATCAGCCAGTCCCGCGTCGCGTCGTCGGTGCCCGGCGGCGCCGCCATGCCCCGCCAGTTGGACAGGACGACATCCAGACCGCTCTCCCTGAGGGTCGGCGTGCCGCGGTCGCCGATCCGCGTGGGAGACGAGACGGCCAGCGGCCGCATCCGTCCGCCGTCGACGTGGGCCCGCCACTCGCCGACGCCCGACACGCCCAGGGTCACGTGGCCGCCCATCACCGCCGCCGCGGCCTCGCCGCCGCCCGCGTAGGCGATGTAGTTCACGAGTCGCGGGTCGACGCCCGCGGCCTGCGCGATGAGCCCGGCCAGGATGTGGTCGATGCCGCCCGCGGAACCCCCGGCCCAGCTCACCTGCGCCGGGTCGCGGCGGAAGTCGTCCAGCAGCTCCCCGAGCGTCGCGTAGGGGGAATCGGCGGGCACCGTCACCACCTCGTACTCGTGCAGCAGCCGCGCGAGGGGCACCGTCTGATCGATGGAGACCGGGCTGCGGTTGGTACGGGTGGCGCCGAGCATCACCTGCCCGAAGACGAGCAGCATGTGCGGGTCGTCGCGGAAGCGGGTCACGAAGTCGGCCAGCCCGATGGTCCCGCCGGCGCCGCCGCGGTTGACCACCTCGACCGGGACGCCCGGGATGCCGACGCCGGTCCATACCTGCTGGATCTGACGCCGGGTCGACGTGGGTGGCGAGCTCCGGGCCGTCGAAGACGTTGATCTTGCAGA
>JAPOWL010000423.1 GCA_026707615.1 Acidobacteriota bacterium
GCGCGTTCAGCTCCTAGAGCGAGGCCCTGGCGAGCAGGCGTCCCGCGAGCTCGCGGTCGGCGGCCGAGTCGTCCACGACGAGGATGCACGCGGAGCCCGCGTCCCGGCTCATCGGTGCTCCCCGACCCAGGCGCGGATCTCCGCCACCGCGGCATCGAGCTCCGGTGCGAGGTCCCCCCAGGCGGCCGTCACGTCCTCCGGCCGCTCGCCGCCGCAGCGATCCTCGAGCGTCTCGGCGAGGGCGACGACGCGAGCGTCCCGGAACATCCGCAGCGACCCGCCGATGGTGTGCGCCACGCGGCGCGCCACCGGCCGGTCGTCCGCGGCGATTGCGTCCCGGAGCTCGGCTGCCAACGCGGGATGCTGTCCCAGGAACCCGTCGAGCACGGCCCGCAGAAGCTCGCGGTCGCCGTCGAGGCTCTCGACCGCGGACGACCAGTCCAGGCGGCTTCCCGTGCCCGGCGATCCCTCCGCGGCCGGCGCACCCCCGGGCGGCGTCGCGGGTTGCGCCGCGTCCGGGTCGGCGGCGGCGCGCCCGAGGCCGGCGGCAATGGCCTCCAGCAGCTCTCGCGATCGGTACGGCTTCAGGAGGTAGCCGTCGAAGCCGGCGGAGAGGCAGCTCGCCTCGCTCCCCCGCGAGGCGCGGGCGGTCAGGGCGACGATCGGGGTGCGCGCCGCGTGCCGCTCGCGCTCCCGGCTCCGAATGGCGCGGGTGGCCGCGTAGCCGTCCATGTCCGGCATCTGGAGGTCCATCAGGATGACGTCGAAGCGCGCTTCGGCGCAGGCCGCGACGGCGGCGGTGCCGTCGGAGGCGACGCGCACCGTGTGGCGCGCCTTCTGCAGCATGCCGGTGGCGACGCGCTGGTTGGCAATGCTGTCCTCGACCAGCAGCACCTGCAGGGGCCGGAGCTCGACCATCGCTTCCGGGGCAGGGATCGCCTCGGCGCCTCCGGCCGCGTCGCGGCGGAACGCCGCCGTGATGCGGAACGTGCTGCCGGCGCCCGGCTCGCTGGTCAGGCCGATCTCGCCGCCGAGCGCGTCGACCAGGCGCGTGGCGATGGCGAGCCCGAGCCCGGTTCCGCCGTAGCGCCGCGTCGTCGAGGCGTCGGCCTGCACGAACTCCTCGAAGATGACGCGCTGCTTCGCGGCCGGGATCCCGATGCCGGTATCGCTGACCTCGAACTCCAGCGTGAGCTCATCTCCGATCCGCTCCCGCAGACGAGCCCGCAGGGTGATGGTGCCGCGCTCGGTGAACTTGATCGCGTTCGAGAGCAGGTTGGCCAGGACCTGCCGCAGGAAGCGCGCGTCGCCCACCAGCGCGTCCGGCGTGTCGGGAGCGATGTCCGCGGCCAGGGTGACCGGCCGGCCGTGGAGGCGCGGCGCGAATGCCCGCACCAGCGAGTCGAGACGTTCGCGGAGGCGAAACGGCCGCGGCTCGGCGACGAGCCGACCCGCCTCGATCTTCGAGAAATCGAGGATGTCGTTGATGATCTCCAGCAGCGCCTCGGCCGACTCGCGGATTGCGGTGACCTGCTCCCGCTGCTCGGCGTCGAGAGCGGTGTCCCGGAGAAGCTCCGTCATGCCGATCACGCCGTTGAGCGGGGTGCGGATCTCGTGGCTGACGTTGGCCAGGAAGGTGCTCTTGGCGGTGCTCGCGCGCTCGGCGGCGTCCCGGGCCTCGCGCAGCTCCGCCGCCTGCCGTCGCAGATCCTCTTCCGCCCGCTTGAGGGCCGTGACGTCGGTGTGGCAGCCGAGCAGGCGGATCGCCTTGCCGTTCGCGTCGCGAATGGCGAGCCCGCGGCAGCGGACCCACACCGTGCTGCCGTCGCGGTGGCGATAGCGGACTATCTGGTCGTAGGGATGGCGGGCGTCCTCCAGGTGGCGGCCGAAGTTCTCGAGCGCGACCGCGCGATCTTCCGGGAAGATGTTCTCCATCCACCAGGCGGACGTGTTGGGGATCTCGTCGTCCCGATACCCGAACAGCTCCTTGAAGCGGGGGCTCATCCACTCCTGTTCCTGCCGCTCGACGTCCCAGTACCAGATCCCGTCGAGCGAGCCCGCCTGCAGGAACTCGAAGATGGCGGGGTCCCTGCGGACCAGATCGTAGAGCTCCGTCTTGAGGTAGTGCTCCTCGGTCGCCATGGGTTTCACGCATCCTACCCCGCGCGCCGCCGATCCGATCACACCGCCTTCGCCGGCTGCGCTCGGGACCGGCCGCAGCGCGTAGACTATTCGGGTGCAGCCGTTCGACGGCTTTCACCCGATCACCACCGCGTGGTTCGGGGGGCGGTTCGCGGCCGCGACGCCCGCGCAGCTCGAGGCCTGGCCGCGCATCCGGGCCGGCGGGGACGTGCTCATCTCCGCCCCGACGGGGTCCGGCAAGACGCTCGCGGCGTTCCTGATCTGCCTCGACCGGCTCGTTGCGCGCTCCGCCCGCGGCGCGCTGGCGGACCGGACGTCGGTGGTCTACGTCTCGCCTCTCAAGGCGCTCAGCAGCGACATCCAGAGGAACCTGGAAGGACCCCTCGGCGAGATCGCGGAGCTCGCGGCGGCCGGCGGCGGGCCGGTCCGCGAGATACGCACCGCGGTGCGCACCGGCGACACCCCCACGTGGGACCGCGAGCAGATGGTGCGCCGCCCGCCTCACATCCTGGTGACGACGCCGGAGTCGCTGTTCATCCTGCTGACGGCGGAGCGCAGCCGGCGGATGCTGTCGACGGCGGAGACGGTCATCGTGGACGAGATCCACGCCGTGATCGACGGCAAGCGGGGCTCGCACCTGGCGCTGACCCTGGCCCGCCTCGACCGCCTGGTCGCCGAGAGCGACGGCGCCAGACCGCAGCGGATCGGGTTGTCCGCGACGGTCAAGCCGATACGGGAGGTGGCCCGCTTCCTCACCGGCGCGGCGGTGAACGGCGGGCCGGCGCCGGCGCCTCCGCGGCCCGCCGCCGAACCGGTCTGGCCTCCGGTGTCGGTCGTCGACTCCGGGCACCGGCGGGCGCTCGACGTCGCGGTGGAGGTGCCGCAGGAAGAGCTCGGCGCGGTCGCCACCAACGGGATGTGGGGCGAGATCTACGACCGCATCGCCGAGCTCGCGCTCGCCCATCGCACCACGATCGTCTTCGTCAACACCCGCCGGCTGGCCGAGCGGGTCGCCCACCACCTCGCGGAACGGCTCGGCGCGGAAGCGGTGCTGGCCCACCACGGCAGCCTCTCGCGCCAGTTGCGGCAGACGGCCGAGCTCGCGCTCAAGGAGGGGCGGCTGCGGGCGGTGGTGGCGACGGCCTCCCTGGAGCTCGGCATCGACGTCGGATCGGTCGACCTGGTGTGCCAGGTGGGCACGCCGCGCTCCATCGCGGTGGCGCTCCAGCGCATCGGACGGTCCGGGCACAAGGTGGACCCGTCCTTCGTCCCGAAGGGGCGTTTCTTTGCGACGACGCGGGACGAGCTGGTCGAGTGCGCGGCCATCGTCCGCGCCATTCGCCGCGGCGCCCTCGACGAGCGGCGCATGCGCCCCTGGCCGCGCGACGTTCTCGCCCAGCAGATCGTCGCCGCCGCCGCGACGGGGGCCTGGCGCGAGGACGACCTCTTTGCGCTCGTCCGGACGGCGGCGCCCTACCGCGACCTCCCGCGGGCGGTGTTCGATGCCGTGGTGGCCATGCTCTCGGACGGCATCGCCTCGTCGCGGGGGCGGCACGGCACGTGGCTCCACCGCGACCGCGTGAACGGCGTCCTGCGGGGAAGGCGCGGCGCGCGGCTGGCCGCGATCACGTCGGGCGGGGCGATTCCGGACAACGCCAACTACCTGGTGGTGGCGGAGCCGGAGGGGACGACCGTAGGCACGGTAGACGAGGACTTCGCGGTGGAGAGCATGGCGGGCGACGTGTTCCTGCTCGGGACCACGTCGTGGCGCATTCGCCGCGTGGAGGCGGGGCGCGTGCGGGTGGAGGACGCCCGCGGCGCGGCGCCGACGGTTCCGTTCTGGCTCGGCGAGGCGCCCGGGCGGACCCGGGAGCTCTCCGACGAGGTCGCGGAGATCCGCGAGCTCGTCGCGGCCCCGGACGATGTGTCGCGAAGCGGGACGGACGCGGTGGCGCTGGTCGCGCGCGAGTGCGGAGTCGATCGATCGGGGGCGGAGCAACTGGTGGCCTACGTCCGGGCGGGGGTCGCGGCGCTCGGGGCGGTGCCGTCGCGCCGGACGCTCGTGGCGGAGCGCTTCTTCGACGAGGGGGGCGGCATGCAGCTCGTTCTGCACGCGCCGCTCGGGGCGCGCATCAACCGCGCCTGGGGACTCGCGCTCCGCAAGCGCTTCTGCCGCAGCTTCAACGTCGAGCTGCAGGCCGCGGCCACCGACAACGGCGTCGTGATCTCCCTCGCCGAGCAGCACAGCTTCCCGCTGGAGATCGTGTTCCGCTTCCTCCGCCCGGCGACGCTGACCGACGTGCTGACGCAGGCGATGCTGCCCGCCCCGATGTTCGGGGCCCGCTGGCGCTGGAACGCTACCCGCGCCCTTGCCGTGCTCCGCTTCGCGGGGGGGCGCAAGGTCCCGCCGCCCATCCTGCGGATGCGGACGGAAGATCTGCTGGCGGCGGTCTTCCCGGATCAGGTGGCGTGTCAGGAGAACCTGAGCGGGGAGATCCGGATTCCCGATCATCCCCTGGTCGACGAGACGATCCGCGACTGCCTGCACGAGGCCATGGACGTCGAGGGGCTCGTGGAGCTGGTGGAGGGGATCGAGGCGGGCACGGTCGAGACGCGGGCGGTCGACACCGCCGAGCCGTCGCCGTTCGGCCACGAGATCCTGAACGCGAACCCCTACGCCTTCCTGGACGATGCGCCCCTGGAGGAGCGCCGGGCGCGCGCCGTGCAGCTCCGCCGCACGCTGGGGACCGAGGACGGCGAGATCGGCGCGCTCGACGAGGCGGCGATCGCGGAGGTCGCCCACGAGTCGTGGCCGGTGGTGCGCGATCCCGAGGAGCTGCACGATGCGCTGCTGACGCTGGGCCTCGTGCCCCCCCGGCCGGACTGGGAGGCGTGGCTCGAGCCGCTCGTCGCCGAGCGGCGGGCGACGCGCCTCGAGGCGGCGGCCGGCGCGGCAACGTTCTGGGTGGCGACGGAGCGGACCGCTCTGGTTCGGGCGATTCACCCCGGCGGCCGACAGAAGCCGCCCGTTCCGGACGTCGAGCAGCCGGTTCCGGAGAGTGCCGACGGGGCGGTGGTCGAGGTGCTCCGCGGCTGGCTCGACTCGAGCGGCCCGCGGCGGGCGTCGCAACTGGCGGAGACGCTGGCCGTGCCCGTGCCCCGAGTGGAGGCGGGTCTGACCCGGCTGGAAGGGGAGGGGCAGGTGCTGCGGGGGCGCTTCACGGCCGCCGGGCGCACCGCCGGGGCGGAGATCGAGTGGTGCAACCGGCGCGTGCTGGCGCGCATTCACCGCCTGACCCTGGGTCGCCTGCGCCGGGAGATCGAGCCGGTGTCGAGCGCCGACCTGGTGCGCTTCCTGGTGCGCTGGCAGCACCTTGCCGCGGGGACGCGCCAGCACGGAGCGGCGGGGCTGCTCCAGGTCGTGACGCAGCTTCAGGGGTGCGAGATCTCGGCCGCGGCGTGGGAGCGCGACGTGCTCCCGGCCCGCGTCCAGGGCTACGAGCCGGAGATGCTCGATCAGCTCTGCCTCTCGGGCGAGGTGATGTGGGGACGGCTGTCGCCCCATCCGGCGTTCGAAAGCGTCGACGGGGGGACGGGGACGGAGCGGGCTCCGGCCCGGCGTCGGCGCGTGCGTCCCACCCGGGTCGCGCCGGTGGCGCTCTTCCTCCGCCAGGACCTCGGGTGGCTCGTGGAGTCCGGGGAAGGGGACGGCGGAGCCGGGCCGCAATCCGACTGCGTCCTGTCCCATCCGGCCTCGGCCGTCCTCGATGCCCTCCGGCGCCGGGGAGCGTCGTTCCTGCGCGACCTGGTGCAGCAGACGGGACGGCTCGCGAGCGAGGTCGAGGACGGGCTCTGGGAGCTGGTGGCGGCCGGGATCGTCACCGCGGACGGATTCGACAACCTGCGCGCGCTCGTCGACCCGCGACGGCGGCGGGGGGAGGGCCGGTTCCGGGCCGCGCGGCCCCGCCACGCCGCCGGGCGATGGGCCCTGCT
>JAPOWL010000147.1 GCA_026707615.1 Acidobacteriota bacterium
TGGAAGTCGAGGTGAAGGCTGCGTGAGCCGAGCCCGCGCACGAGTTTCCTTGTAGCGTACCTGGAGGCCTCCATCGAGGAGGCGGCCGGCGACGCGGCATTCGTGGCCAAGGCGCTCGGCGACATCGCCCGCGCGCAGGCATGGCGCAGGTGGCGAGCGAGGCCGGCCTGTCCCGCGAGAGCCTTTACAGGGCGCTGTCGGGCGAACGCGTTCCGAACTTCGACACCGTTCTCAGGGTGGTGGCGCGCTGGGCCTGAAGCTGCGTGCCGAGGTCGCGCCCGGCGTCGGGCGACAATCGGGTGACGGTCTTGTCGTCCTGACAGGGCGAGCAGCGGCGGAGCACGACTCCCACGTCGAGGGGAAGAGGTAATGCCGGAGGTGGGAATCGAACCCACACGAGGGGTGAGCCTCACTGGATTTTGAGTCCAGCGCGTCTGCCAGTTTCGCCACTCCGGCCGCGAGTGGAACCGCTCGATTGTACCAGAGAGGTCAGAACCGGAAGAGCCGGTTGATCTTCACGATGAGGGCGCGGTTCTGGAGCTGCGGGAAGCGCTGGGGCCGCAGCATCGTGTCGTAGCGCTCCTCGTTGTAGACCACGAAGAGCTCGCTGCCCGGGCTGTACTCCCAGCGCAGGCGCAGGTTCATGCTGACGGCGTCGGCGGCCGAGTTGTACTGCACCAGGCCGCTGAAGAACATCAGCGGGTTGAACGCGTAGATGGCGCGCGTGCTGAAGAGCCCGGTGGTGAACGCGGGGCCGACGGCCGGGATGTCGATCTGGTTGAACGAGATCGTCGGCTCGAAGGAAAGCTGCGGCGAGATCTCGAGCCGGGTTCCGAAGAAGCCCTGGCCGAATCCGAAGTTGACGCTCGTCTTGGTGCCGCCGAAGAAGCCGCCGTGCTGGACCCAGAGCCGGCCGGCGAGCCGGTGCTGGCGCCCGAGCTGGTAGCCCACCTCCACCTCGTCGAAGTCGTAGGCGCCGGCCGGGACGTAGAAGATCCCGGCGACCGGAAACGGCTGGCTGAAGTACTCGTAGTTCCGGTTGTAGACGACGTCGAGCAGGTCGCCGCTCTCGAGCTCCATCCCGAACCGGCCGCGGCTCTGCCGCGTCTCGACGACACCGGCGCGGTTCGTGATGTAGTCGACCTGCCCCTCGAAGAAGAACTGCCGGATGGATGCGATGGACCGCGGGCGCGGGCTGAAGCGGAACATCGCGAGGCTCTCGTCGAAGTCGCGCCGCCGCAGGAAACCGATCTCCGGGTTGAAGTCCCGCCCGACCGACAGCCGCTCCAGACGCACGCCGTAGCGGTCGCCGGTGTAGTCGAGCTGGCCCCGGTAGCTCGCCTCGTCGCCGCCGAACCCGGCCCCCGGGGTTCGCGTCTCGGCCCAGTACGCGTTGACGTTGACGTTCTGGTAGAAGGAGAACAGCCCGTCGACCCCGTAGGCCTGGTTGGCGCCAGTGCCGTACAGCGAGTCCGAGCGCCCCGTGTACATCACCCCGACGTTGCTCCGCCGCAGGATGTCGCGGCGGAGCCGGAGGACGGAGAAGTTCATCGCCGGCACCCCGCTGCCGAACGTCTCGCCGGCCTGCGGGATCAGATCGCCCGTCTGCATGTTCAGCATGCCGACGCTGAAGCGGCCGATCCGGCCCGTCACCCGGCCCCCGGCCGTGATCGGCACCTCGCGCGACAGGCCCTCCGCGGTCGAGTGCAGCCCGATCTGCCGGCTGTAGAACAGGATGGGCTGGTTGCTGATGCCCGCGAACTGCCCGCCCCCGGCCTCCGCGCCGAACGAGAAGACCCCCTGGTTCTCCAGGAAGAACTCCCGCTTCTCGGGGAAGAAGAGGCTGAAGCGGGTGAGGTTGATCTGCTGCTCGTCCGCCTCGACCTGCGCGAAGTCGGTGTTCAGCGTGAAGTCGGCGACGAGGTTCTCGGTGATGCCGTACTTGACGTCGAGCCCGGCGTCGCCCGTCGCGTCGTTGGCGATGCCCGCGCCCCCGGCCCGCACGCCGCTCCCCTCGGCGATGGCGTAGGGCTTGACCTCGAGGTTCACGGACGGTGGCGGTACCTCGACGCCGACCAGCGTCGCGGCCTCCGAGATCTGCATGCTGGCTCCGATGCCCCACGACGCCTGCATCGGGACCAGGGTGGAGTACTCGTTGTTCCAGACCACGAATCGCTCGAGGTTGAGGCCCCAGGTCTGCGCCCGGCCGGGGCGGTAGCGGAGCGACCGGAACGGGATGGCCATCTCGAACGACCAGCCGCCCTCGTAACGGCCGACGCGCGCGCTCCAGACCGGGTTCCAGTCGCCGTTCCACGCCCGCTCGTTCGTGACCTCGCCGTCCATGCGGCCGCCGATGGGGTTGACGAGGAACGACACCGCGTTCCGGCGGTCGTAGAACGTGTCGAGCATGATGCCGAAGTACTGGCCGATTCCCTGCCCGTCGCGGCGCATGTCGTCGGCGACCCACTCCGACTCGGGGACGGAGTTGTGGCAGCGGCCCGAGATGTAGAAGTTGATGCCGTCGAACAGCACCCAGACCTCGGTCTGCTCCTCGGCGATCTCGCCTTCGTTCGGCAGCACCTGGAAGAAGCCGGTCACCGGGGGCACGTCGCGGTAGACGCGCTCGTCGAGCGCGCCGTCGAGCGTCAGCGGTTCCGCGAGGCGCACCGCCCGCAGCGTGGCGCGGCCCCGCTCGTCGCGGGCGATGACCTCCGGGGCCAGGGGCGGCGGCGGTCCGTCGATCCTGACGGTGCCGGCCACGGGGCCCGCGAGGCCTGACCGCGGCGGCGCGGTCGCGGCGGGCGCGCCGGAAGCGGCTTCCTCCAGGAGGGTCCCGGCGCCGGGGGAGCGCTCGCTCCCTTCGGCCGCCGCGCCGGAGAGGCCGCTGTCCCGGGACTCCCGCGCTTCCGGCTCCGCACGCGCCTCCGGCAGGGGAGCGACGGATGCGGCCGCCGCCGTCTCGGCGTACGGGCGCTCGGCGGATGCGGCCGCCGCCGTCTCCGTCGCCGCCTCGGCACCCGGGCGCTCGCCCGCGCCCTCCGCGAGAGGGCCAGCGGCCCCACCGGCCGTCCCGGCCGCCGCGGGCGAGGGTTCCGGCAGGGCGGCCAGCGCGGTCGCGACGCGGTCCACGAGCCGGTCCTGCAGCAGGAACAGGTCGCTGCCGGCGCCGTTCACGATGGCCCGCTCCACCGTCTCGCCCGTGGCGACGTGGACGACCCGCACAGCGATCCGCAGGCCCTCGGCGGTACGGTCGTACTCGCCGGTCAGGAGCCACGTTACGCCGGCGTCCGCCGCCATCCGCGCGACAGTGCGCGACGGCTCCCCGGGGGCGGCCTCCTCGAGCCGTACCAGCCGGGGGAAGGCGAACCGCAGCGTCTCGACGATGCCGATCCCGATCCAGTCGTCCTGCGGGGCCCCGCCGTTGGCGAGTGGCACGACGGCGACCATCCGCGCGTCGGTCAGGCGTTCGCCCGTCGGAGCCTGGCCCGCCTGAGCCCCGGCCGCGAGGAGGAGCGCGGCAACGAGCACAGCCGCCGTCCGCGCCCCGCGCCACGCTGCACAGGGCGGAACCTGCCAGGAGGTCCGTGTGACCATGAGCCTGAAGGGAAGGCGGTGCCGGTTGCGCCGGTTGCGGCCCGTCAGTCCCGAACCGTTCCGTCGTGCCGCCACAGGTAGAGAGTCCGCGAATTGCCGCGTTCGTCCTCGAAGCGTTCGGTGGCGTCGGGCTCCCACGCGGTTCCCATGCTGAAGGCGTGCGACACGACGCGGGCACCGGGCCGGAGCTGCCGGGTGAGGATCGGCCGCAGCCGGGCGTTGGAGGACGACAGCAGGTAGAGGGTCACCACCGTCGCCTCGGAGACGTCCGCTTCCATCACGTCCTGCTCGATGAAGCGCACCAGGTGCTGGACCCCCGCCCGCTCCGCGTTGGCGATCGACTCGGCCACCCGCTGCGGGTCGATGTCGATGCCGACGCCGCGGGCGCCGTAGCGCTGGGCCGCCGTGATGACGATGCGGCCGTCGCCGCAGCCGAGGTCGTAGACCACGTCGTCCGCCGTCACGCCCGCCAGATCGAGCATTCGGTCCACCACGTCCTGCGGCGTCGGAACGTACGGGGCGAGGCTGCGATTGCCCTGCGCGGCGGTCGCCTCCCGCGCCGGTCCCGGCAGGAACCCCGACAGGCCGATGCCGGTGAGCGCCGCGGCCAGCACCAACCGCATGACACGTCGTGATCTCATGTCGCCTCCAGGCAGGACTCGGACGGGGTTTCGGCCCCTCGTCAGGGGCATCGCGAGCCCCAACTCTACATCACGAGGCCGCGCGGCGGCGCCCCGGTACGCTTGCGAACCGTGGCAAAGTGCTCATTCTACGCGAGTTCCGCTTGCGCCCGGCGACGCGATCGTCTAAGATGAGCGAGGCTGCGCTGAATTGGCGGTCACTCGCTATCCCCTTGGGGGCAACGTGCAATTCCAGGTTGGCGACAAGGTCATCTACCCGAACCACGGGCTCGGAGTCGTCGAGCGCATCGAAACGAAGACCATTCTGGGCACGACGTGCGGATTCTACTCGCTCCGCATGACGTCCAGCGACACCATCGTCCTGGTGCCGGTCGACAACGTGGAAGCCGTCGGGCTGCGGCACGCCATCGCCGACCACCAGGTGAAGAAGCTGTTCACGTTGCTGGGGAACGGCAAGATCGACAATCACCAGAACTGGAAGGGCCGCTTCAAGGACAACACGGACAAGATGCGGACCGGCTCCATCGAGGATGTCATCGACGTCCTCAAGAGCCTGAACCACCTGAGCAAGTCCAAGAACCTCTCGTTCCGCGAGAAGCGGATGCTGGACCGGGCGAAGTTTCTCGTCGTGTCCGAGATCTCGGAGGTGATGGGCGAGCCGAACGAGGCCATCCAGGGCCGGGTCGAGAAGGCGCTCGACCGTTGCCTCGCGAACCGGGCCCGGCAACTGGCCCGCGCGAAGGCGGCGAAGCCGAGGGCCGCCAAGGCGTCGACGCCGACGACGCCGACGACCAGCCAGCCGGCACGCGCATCGTAGTGCCGCACTGATTTCCCGCGGTGATCCAGCCGCTCCGCAGCGTCGTCGCTGCAGTCCGTTCCCTCTCCGCGTACGTCGGCGTCGCGCTCTGGGTTCTCCTGCCCGGCTCCATCGGGCTGGTGCTCGCTGCCCTGTCGAGGCGCCATCGAATCCTCTATGCGCTCGGCCGCGGCGGCGTCCGCGTCGGGCTGGCCGCCGCGGGCATCCGCTATCGGGTGGCGGGCGCGCAGCACATCCAGCAGTCGCGCGGCACGGTCTACTGCGTGAACCACACGTCGAACCTCGAGCCGCCCATCATCTTCATGGCCCTGGCGCCCATCCATCCGCGGCTGAAGATCCTGTACAAGGCGGAGCTGCGCAAGTTCTTCCCCGTGCTCCGCAACGCTTTCGATCTCGTCGGGTTCGTGCCGATCGAGCGCCGCAACCGCGAGCAGAGCTCGCGCGCCATCGACGCCGCCGCCGCCGCGCTCGCCGGGGGCGATTCGTTCATGGTCTTCCCCGAGGGGACCCGCAGCCGCAGCGGCGCGCTGCTGCCCTTCAAGAAGGGCGGCTTCCTGATGGCGATCCGCGGGCAGGCGACGATCGTACCGGTGGCGATTCAGGGAGCGGCAGCCGCGATGCGGAAGGGGAGCCCGTTCATCCGGCCGGTCACGGTGAGCGTCCGCTTCGGACCTCCGATCGACGCCGCGGGCGCGGATGCGAACGAGAGGGACGCGCTCGTGTCCCGCACCCGAAGCGCGATCGAGCAGTTGCTGGCCGCGGGCCCCGTCAGTCCCCGGTGAAGAACGAGAGCGACCACGGCGCGAGCGGCTCGCCGTCGCTCGCGGAGATCCCCTCCAGCAGATCGACCTGCACGGAGCGGAACCGCTCGAGCTCGAGGTCCAGGCGGATCTCGAGAACGCGGTTGCGGCCGCGGTACGCCGTCTCGAAGGCCGGCTCCTCCGTGCCCGCACCGTCCGCCGGCGCGCCGAGATAGCGGACCCGCACGTTGCCCTCGAAGGAGTCGGGATTCATGTCGCGCGAGAACTGCACCCGGACCGTCGTGTCGGTCGGCACGTCGATG
>JAPOWL010000087.1:0-2761 GCA_026707615.1 Acidobacteriota bacterium
ACCTCGGCCGCCTCGCCCCAGGCGCTGCGCCGGCCGCCCTCGTCGAGCTGCAGGCGCACGCCGGCCAGCCGGCGGCCGGGCTCGTGCTCCGGCCCGACGAGGAAGGTCAGGTAGAACCGCGCGTCGCCCTGCCGGCCGTTGAAGTACAGCCACTCGGCCCACGAGTCGGCCCGCGCCGGCACGTCCGGAATCGGGTGGAAGCGGTCCATGGCGCGCAGCACGTCGCCCGCATCGGGCGCCGTCCAGGCGCGGTCGCCCGGCGCGTCGATCCACGCGGCGACGCCGGAGGTCTCCTCGTCGCCCAGTCGCCGCTCCAGGCTCGGGATCCCCCCACGCGCGGCGACCGGCACCGTACGTCCGACGCCGACACCGAGGCCCCCTTCACGGTCCCCTCCGCCGCGGTCGCCTCCGTCACGGTCCCCCCCGTCGCGGTCCGCTCCGCCGGCTTCCCCTCGGCCGCCATCCGCTCCGTCACCGGCATCTCCGTGCCGGACGAGGTAGAGCGTGCGGCGCTCGTTCGGAACCGCGACCGTTACCCGGTCCGCGAACGCGGGGCGGTCGAGGACGTTGCCGAGCAGGAAGCGCGCGCTCGTGACGCGGCCCACGCTGCCGGCCACGACCAGGTCGCCGCCCCCGGCGAGGGCCGGCGCGCCCGCCTGCTCCAGCATCACCGCGCCGATGCCGAGCAGGTTGGCGATCACCGACACCCCGAGCCCGAAGCCCCCCGCCAGCACCGCGCTCCGGAGCTTGTGGGCGAGGAGCGCGCGGAAAGCCAGCGTGATCATCGGGGTCGCTCCGGCTCCGGCAGGACCGCGCCGTCGCGCATCGGGAGCCACGCGATCATCGGGGCGGCTCCCCGTCCGGCTGGATCGCGCCGTCGCGCATCCGGAGCCACCGTCCCGCACGCCGGGCCAGCTCCAGGTCGTGCGTCACGACGACGACGGCGCTTCCGTCATCGTGGACCCGGTCGAGCAGATCGGCGATCTGCCGACCGCTCGCCTCGTCGAGCTCCCCCGTCGGCTCGTCCGCGAGCAGCAGCGCGGGGCGGTTGGCCAACGCCCGGGCGATGGCCACGCGCTGCATCTCGCCGCCCGAGAGCTGCGCGGGCCGGTGGTCGGCGCGGTCGGTCAGGCCGACGTAGGCGAGCAGCTCGGCCGTCCGCCGGCGGCGCTCGGCCCGCGGGACGCCCGCCTCGCCCTGCGGCAGCTCGACGTTCTCCCACGCCGTCAGCATAGGCAGCAGGAAGAAGCGCTGGAAGATGAAGCCGATCCGCAGCAGCCGCAGGCGGCTCCGCTCGGCGTCGGAGAGCGCGGTCACCTCGCGGCCCTCGAAGCGCAGCGAGCCGCCCGTGGGCGGCTCGACGCAGCCGAGCAGGTGCAGCAGCGTCGACTTGCCGCATCCCGAAGGCCCGGAGACGGCCACGTAGTCGCCGGGGTCGATGCGCAGCGAGACGCCCGAGAGCGCGGTGACCGCCCGCGCCGGCATCGGAAACACCTTCGTCAGGTCGCGCGCCTCCACGAGCCCGTCCGCCGTCACGACATCACCTTCGTCAGGTCGCGCGCCTCGAGCAGCCCGTCCGGGGACACGAACCGACCGCCGTCAGGGGGCGGGCCGGTCACGAAACCACCTTCGTCAGGTCGCGCGCCTCGACGAGCCCGTTCGCCGTCACGAGACCACCTCCTCGCGCAGCGTGGCGGCGATCGGCAGCCGCGTGGCGAGGTGCATCGGGTAGAGCGCGGCGAGGACGGCGGTGGCGGCGAGCAGGGCGAGGTGCAGGACCAGGGCGCGCGGCTGGAACACGAAGAAGTGCAGCCCCGCCGGCATGCCGGGCATCGAGCGCAGGATGCCGTCCAGCCAGACGGCCAGGGCCGCCCCGAGCGGGAGCGCCAGCAGCCCGCCCGCCCCGACGATGGCGACCGATTCCGCCAGCAGATCCGTGGCGATCCGGCCCCGCGAGAATCCCAGCGCGCGCAGCGTCGCCACCTCGGCCAGGCGCTGGTTGACGGACACCGTCAGGAGCGTCGTGACCAGCAGGAGCGCGAAGAAGAGGGTGACCGAGGCGAGCACGGACGAGATCTGCCGGAAGTAGTCGTTGCCCTGCTGCTGGAAGCGATCGACCAGCTCCGCGTTCGTGGCCACGAACACCTCCGGCAGGCGCTGCCGGATGGCGCGCGCGGCGGCGTCGGCCCCCGCCGTCGCGGCCCCGGCGGCGGCGTGCGACGTGACGAGGATCATCTCCGCCTCGTCGGGGTCGATGTCGCCGCAGAGATCCGCCAGGTCCGCCAGGCTCATCGCCGCCGTGAGCTCCGACGCGCTGTCGAACGAGAACGCCGCGATGCCGTTCACGCGGAACGCGATCGCCGGGGCCACGGCGCGACCGCCGCCGCAGTCTCCGCGCAGCGTGACGCCGGCGCCGGGCGCTGCTCCGGTGGCCTCGGCGAAGGCGGCGTTGACGAGCACCGGTCGAGCGGACCCCGCCTGCACGTCGTCCAGCCGTCGCCCCTCCACGAGCGTCCACCCGGCGTTGGCGCCGGCCGGCGCCCCGATCACCGTCACGCCGCGGTCGGCGACGTCGGGGCGGTCCGCGACGTCGGGCCGGTCGGCGACGTCGGGGCGATCGGCGGCGTCGGGGCCGTTGACGGTGGCGTCGCCGAGCCGCATCGGCACCGCCTGCGCCACCTCCGGCAGCACGGCGATGGCCGCCGCCGCGGTCGACGCGTCCCGCAGGCGCGGGCCCCCGAACGGGATGCCGTCCATGGCG
>JAPOWL010000087.1:2771-6110 GCA_026707615.1 Acidobacteriota bacterium
ATGGCGGTGACGCGCACGTCGAAGCCGGCGTCGTCCAGCAGGTCCTCCATCGCCACCACGAGCCCGTTCGCGAGCAGCAGCATGTCGAACAGCAGTGCCCCTGTGGCGGCCACGCCGAGCACCCCGAGCAGGGTGCGGCCCGGCTGGCGGACCAGGCTGAGCCAGGCGAAGCGGAGCGACCTCATCGGCGGACGAGCGACCTCATCGGCGGACGAGCGCCAGCGCGCCGGCGCGCAGCAGCGGCCACGACGCGGCAACGCTCGCCAGCAGCCCCGTCGGCACCGCGAGCGCCACCGAGCGCCACGCCACCGACGGCGTGATGCGCACGAAGGTCAGCGCGGTGTCGTAGCGCCACTGGAAGAAGCGGTTGAACACGCCCTCGAAGGCGACCGCCAGCAGCAGCCCGAACAGCGTGCCGGCCACGGCGACGGCCAGCCCCTCGGCCACCACGTGCAGCGCGAGGCGGCGCCGGGGGACGCCGATCAGGCGCAGCGTGCCGAGCGTCTCGCGCCGCTCGTTCACGCGCATGACCATCAGGGCGAGCAGGAAGAGCGAGCTGGCGACCACGGTGACCACCGCCACCGCGAAGTGGAAGCGCTCGATGACCGCGAACGTGCTCGACGGGCCCGTGTCGCGGGCCGTCGGCTCGATCAGGAGGCCCGGCACCTGGGCCCGCAGGTCGGAGGCGAAGGCGAGCGCGCCGGCGGGGTCGGCGAGCGCGATGTTGATGGCGTCGACGGACTCCTCCCCCAGCGGATCGTCCGGATCGGCGCCGAGCGCGAGCAGATCGGGCAGGTGGAAGCGCGCCTCGTGGCGCGCGCTCATGACCCGCATCGGATCCGGGGTGGGCTCGTAGGTGCCGGCGATGCGGAACGCCCGCGCGCCCGCGCCCGACGGCTCGGTCGAGAAGTGGACGACGTCGCCGGCGCGCAGGCCCTCGGCCGCCGCGAGCTGTCGCGAGACGAGGATCGACGGCGGGCCGGCGTCCACCTCCGTCGCCGAAGCGGCAACGGACGCAGGCACCGCCCGGTCGGAACTCGGGAGCTGTGCCGGGGGCGCGACCCGCGGGTCGCCGTGGGAGGAGTCTGCGCTCGTGCGAGCTTCCTGCGCCGCCGGCTCTCCGGCGTCGATTCCTGGCGCGCCGATGCCGTCGCGTTGGGAGCCGGCGCTCGCGCCGACCTCCTGCGTCGCAGGTTCCACCGCGCCGACGCCTGACGCGCCGATCAGGAAGTGGGCCGCCGCGCAGGCGGCGAGGCCGGCCAGCAGCGCGAGCGGCGGCCGCGCCATCGGCGGCGCTACTGATCCTCGGCGGCGACCGCCGGCACGTCGCGGACCCGCTCCTGGACGGTGCCGGGGACGCCGAGGCGGGTGTTGGCCCCGAGGTCGGCCAGGAGCTCGGCCGTTTCCGGCCACGCCTGGAACTGGAACGACTGCTTGGAGCCCTCGGCCATGCGGAAGGCGGTGCGCCCCCGGAAGTCGCGGGCGTCGATGTCGGCGCCCTCGGCCACGAGGTACTCGATGACCTCGTTGAGGCCGCGGAACGCCGCGCCGTGCAGGGCCGTGAAGTCGGCCTCGTTGACGGCGTTGATGTCGGCCCCCGCCTCGAGCAGGACCCGCACCGCCGTCTCGGCGCCCGGCGAGCGGAGCCCGCGCGGCTCGCGGGGCCGGAACGTCGGCTGCCCGAGCCCCGCCGCGGCCATGAACGGCGTCGTGCCGTCGTCCGTGGTCAGGTGCTGATCGCCGCCCGCATCGAGCAGCGTGCGCAGGATCTCGGCGTGCGCCTCGGGGTCGCCGGGGCCGACCCGGTAGGCGCCCCCGTTGGCGGTGTAGGCGGCCACCCAGAGCGGCGTCGCCCCCCGCAGGTCGCCCGTGCCGCAGGCGAACGGCTCGAACGCGCCCTTGGTCGGGTAGCCGATGTAGGACATGAACATTGCGGAGGTCGTGATCCGCGCGTTCGGATCGGCGCCCCGCTCGAGCAACGCGCGCACCAGCGGTAGCCGGCGCTCCGGCGGCAGCGTGACGCGCGAGAAGCCCCCGCGCAGGTACGACCCGCCGTAGCCGTGCCGGCGCGACCAGTCGCCCAGCCAGTAGTAGACGCTGCCCGCCGCGGCGTGCAGGGCCCGAATCCCGGCCATCGAGCTGTTGGGATCGGCCCCCTGCTCGAGCAGGAACATGGCGAACGCGTCCTGCCCGGCGGCGATCGCGTAGGGCAGCGCCTGCGTCCCGTCGCCGCCCGGCTCGTTGACGTCGACGCCGGCCGCGATCAGCCGTTCGGCCATCGCGATGTCCCCGTCGAGGGCGGCGTAGAGCAGCGGCGTGATGCCCTTCGCGGTCGAGGCGTGCGCATCGGCCCCGGCCGCGAGGAGCACGTCGACGATCTCCGGATGCGGTTCCGCGACCGCCCACATCAGCGCCGTGCTGCGGGTCTCGGCCGTGGCCGCGTTCACGTCGGCACCGTGGGCGACGAGCTTGCGAACGACCTCGACGTTGCCGGTGCGCGACGCGGTCATCAGGGGCGTCAGCCCGCTGACCTGCGACGCGTTGACGTTGGCGTCGGCGGCGAGCAGGCGCTCGACCATCCGCAGGCTCGCGTTCTCCGCCGCCCGTTCGAGCGCCGTCACGCCGTGGTCGTCCGCGGCGTTCACGTCCGCGCCCGCCGCCAGCAGCGCGTTCACGGTGTCGAGGTCGTCCCAGTGCGCGGCCCAGAGCAGCGCGGTGGCGCCGTCCGCCCGACCCGCGTTCACGTCGGCGCCCTTGTCGATCAGTTGGCGCACGGCCGCCGCGTCGTTCACGGCCGCCGCGTCCACGAGCCGAACGTCCAGGTCCTCGGCCGCCGCCGGCACACCGGCGGCGGCCAGGATGGCGACTGCGAGCAGGGACACGAACCGTGCCGTACCGGTGTGCCGGGTCGGATTGATGGCCATGTTCGTGCTCCGCTCCTCTACCGTCGACCGTTCGTGACCGGCAGCCTCCGCGCGGCTACTCGGTCGTGTCGCTGACGGTAACGGTGACCTGCCGGTTCGTCTCGAGGCCGCCGTCATGCGCCTGGGCGCGCAATATGTACGTGCCCGGTTCGTCGAACGTCGCGTTGACCACCCAGGTGCCCCCGGGCGGTACGGGCGGCGGGCCCCAGCCCGGCGCCCACGGCGAGTTGGCCCCGCCGCGGTAGTTCTCCCAGACGTCGTACTGCGGCGGGTCGAACGTGACCTGATCGCCGTCACCCCGGTAGACGAACCAGACCAGCCGCAGTCCGCTCGCGCTGTCGGGCGTGCCGCGCAGACCCGGGTCGATGCCCAGGACCGGCGACGCCACGGCGCGCCGCTTCGGGACGCCGTCGTC
>JAPOWL010000507.1 GCA_026707615.1 Acidobacteriota bacterium
GAGCCCCTCGACCCGCAAGCCCGCCCGACCATGCACCTCGTCGCGGCTGAAGGGACGCACGCCAGCCAGATCGTAGCCCTTCCGCAGACGGGCCAACGCCCGTCGTCTGGCCACCGCGCAGGCCTGACCCAGGTCGCGGCTTGCCGCCTCGTCCTCCGGAACGCGTCCCACCCCGTATGCCTGATCCACGTCGCGGTGCGCCGTCTCGTCCTCCGGAACTCGTCTGGTGCTCAACGCCGCGCGTCCTTCTGCACAGCACAGAATACGCCCTGCAGCGTCAGCCCGGCGATGGAGCGGCGCGCAGGCCCTTCCAGGTGCTGTAGCACATCGCGATCATCACGAGGGCGAAGGGGAAGCCGGTGGCGAGGGAAGCGGCCTGCAGGGCCACCAGCCCGCCGCCGAGGAGCAGCGTGATGGCCACGATCCCCTCGGTGGCGCACCAGAAGACGCGCTGGGCGACCGGCGCGTCGAGCTTGCCTCCCGCGGTGACGGTGTCGATCACCAGCGAGCCGGAATCGGACGACGTGACGAAGAAGACGACCACCAGCAGGATGCCGACGAACGACGTGACCCCGGACAGGGGCAGCACCTCCAGCATCCGGAACAGGGCCAGCTCCGGCTGCTGCGCCGCCACGGCCTCGAACACGGCGGTATGGCCCCCGTCGAGGTACTGGGACAGCGCGGTCGCCCCGAAGACGTTCATCCACAGGGCGGAGAGCAGCACGGGAACGACCAGCATGCACCCGACGAGCTCGCGCACGGTGCGGCCGCGCGACACGCGGGCGATGAACATGCCGACGAAGGGCGCCCAGGAGAGCCACCAGGCCCAGAAGAAGGCCGTCCACCCGTGCAGGAAGCCGTAGTCCTCGCGCCCCACCCAGTTGCTGAGCGGCGCGATCGCGGCAGCATAGTGCCCGATGCTGGCCACGAACCCGGCGAGCAGATCGAGGGTCGGCCCGAACGCGAGCACGAACGCGAGCAGCAGCAGGGCGAGCACGAGGTTGGCCTGGCTGAGTCGCTTGACGCCCCGGTCCATGCCGGCGACCACCGACACCAGGGCGATGGCGGTGATGCCGGCAATGATCAGCACCCGCGTCGTGTCGGTGGCCGGCACCCCGAACAGATGCGCCAGTCCCGCCGCCGTCTGCCCCGCGCCCAGGCCCAGGGAGGTCGCCAGGCCGAAGAGCGTGGCGAACACCGCGAGGACGTCGATGACGTCGCCGAGGCGCCCCCACACCGCGTCCCCCAGCAACGGGTAGAACGCCGACCGCAGGGTCAGCGGCAGGCGGAGGTTGTAGGCGGCGAAGGCGAGCGCGAGCGCGACCACCGCGAACATCGCCCACGGGTGCACGCCCCAGTGGAAGATGGCGGAGGCGACGGCCAGCCGCCGGGCCGCGTCCGCATCGGCGCCGACCACCCCCAGCGGCGGATCGCGGAAGTGATCGACCGGCTCCGCCACCCCGTAGAACATCAGCCCGATGCCGATGCCGGCCGCGAACAGCATGGCGAACCACGACCAGGCGGAGTAGTCGGGCCGGGCGTCGGGCCCGCCCAGCCGGACGCGGCCGAGCGGCGACGCCAGGAGCAGCAGGCAGAAGAGGACGAACAGGTTCCCGGCCGCCAGGAAGGCCCAGTCGAGCGTCGAGGTCAGCCAGTCGTACAGGGCGTCGAAGGCCCCCGCCGCGGCGTCCCGGAACGCCAGCACGCCGGCCACGAACGCGAGGATGGTGAGGCTGGAGACGATGAAGACGGGGTGGACGTCGAGCCCCAGGAACCGGATGTTGTCCCGGCCGATCTCGTAGTCGGCCGGCGCGGCGGCGTTCATGCGGGCCGGCCTCCGAGGCGGCGGGCCGGCGCGGCGGCCGGCTCCTCAGTCGAGGATGCCGAGCTGCAGCTTCGCCGCGTCCGACATCCGGTCCTTGTCCCAGGGCGGCTCCCAGACGAGGTCGACGCGGGCGTCGCTGACGCCCTCGATCGACTTGACCTTCCCCTGCACCTCGGCCGGGAGCGTGACGGCGGCCGGGCAGCCGGGGGCGGTCAGCGTCATCTGGATCACGGCCAGACCCTTGCTGTCGACGGCGACGTCGTAGATCAGGCCGAGCTCGTAGATGTTGACCGGGATCTCGGGATCGAAGACCGTCGAGATCTGCTCCACGATGAGCGGCTTGAGCTCCAGCGTCTTGACGGGGTCGCCCTCGATGGGCGGCGCGGCCGGCGGTGACGTACCCGACGGCGATGTGCCGGGCGGCGTGCCGGGCGCGGAAGCCGGCCCGGCAGGCGCCTGTCCGGCCGGCTCGCCGGGACCGGGGCCGGTCAGCGCGCTGGTGTCGAAGATCGACGAGGAAGACGGTCCCTCCGGCGCGGCCGGCGGCGCTGCGGACGACTGCGACGGCCCGGGCGAGGGCATCGGCGAAGCCTGAGGCGGGATCACCGGTTCGCCCAGCCCACGCGGCGGCAGCGGCGGTCGTGGGGCCTGCGGCGGAGGCGCCGATCCGGTTACGTGCGGCGGGATGACGGCCGGGCTCGCTCCCGCCGCTTCCCCGGCCGGTGCGCGCCGTTCATCGGGTCGCTCGTCCGCGCCGAACGGCGGCGGTGCGTCGTCGAGGTTCAGGATTCCCATGGGGGCCTACTCCGTCGATACGACTTCGTGGCGATCGTCGACCGCGGCCCGCAGGGTGTGCCAGGCGAGGCTGGCGCACTTGACGCGGGTGGGGTACTCGCGGACGCCGGCAAAGACCGCCAGCTTGCCGAGCCGCCTCTCGTCGAGCGCGGCCGCAGCGTCGGTCAGCAGGGCCAGGAACTCCTCGAACAGCCGGCGCGCCTCGGGGAGCGTCTTGCCCTTGACGGCATCGGTCATGAGCGACGCCGACGCCTTCGAGATGGCGCATCCGGAACCGAGGAAGCTGACTTCCGAGATGGTCTCGCCGTCCAGGTTGACGTAGACGGCCAGCCGGTCGCCGCACAGCGGGTTGTGACCGTCGGCGTGCCGGTCGGCACCGTCGAGCTCCCGGAAGTTGTGCGGGTGGCGGTTGTGGTCGAGGATGACCTCCTGGTAGAGGTCCCTGAGTTCGCTCATGCCGGGAACATCTCCCGCACGCGCTCGAGCGCGCGCACCAGCGCGTCGATCTCCTCGCGCGTGTTGTACATCGCCACCGACGCGCGGGCCGTGGCGGGGACGCCGAAGCGGTCCATGATCGGCTGCGTGCAGTGGTGGCCGGTGCGGAGAGCGACCCCCTCGGTGTCGACGATGGTGCCGACGTCGTGGGGGTGGGCGCCCTTCATCACGAAGGCGAGGATGCTCGCCTTGTGCGCCGCCGTCCCGATGAGCCGCAGCCCCTTCACCTCCGAGAGCGCGGCGGTGCCGTAGGCCAGCAGGTCCGCCTCGTGCGGGCCGATGGCCTCGAAGCCGACCCCCACCAGGTAGTCGACGGCCGCGCCGAGGCCCACCACGCCGGCGATGTGCGGCGTGCCCGCCTCGAACTTGTGGGGCAGGTCGGCGTAGGTCGTCTTCTCGAACGTGACGGAGCGGATCATGTCGCCGCCGCCCTGGTACGGCGGCATCTGCTCCAGCCACTCCTCGCGGCCGTAGAGCACGCCGATGCCGGTCGGCCCGTACAGCTTGTGGCCGGTGAAGGCGTAGAAGTCGCAGTCGAGCGCCTGGACGTCGACCGGCATGTGGTAGACGGCCTGCGAGCCGTCGATGAGCACGGGCACGTCGCGGCGCTTCGCCATCCGGACGATCTCGCGCACGGGATTGATCGTTCCGAGCGAGTTCGACAGGTGCACCACCGAGACGAGCTTCGTGCGCGGCCCGATCAGCCGCTCCAGCTCGTCGAGCTCCAGCGTTCCGCTGTCGTCAATGGGCGCCACGCGCAGCCGCGCCCCGACCTGCTCGCACAGGAGCTGCCAGGGCACGATGTTCGAGTGGTGCTCCATGTGGGTGATGAGGATCTCGTCGCCCGGCCCCACCTGCCGCCGGCCGAAGCTCTGCGCGACCAGGTTGATGCTCTCGGTGGAGTTGCGGGTGAAGACGATCTCGCGCGATGCGCGGGCGTTCACGAACCGCTGCACCTTGACGCGCGCCGCGTCGTAGGCCGCGGTCGCCTCCCCGCTCAGCGTGTAGACGCCCCGGTGGATGTTGGCGTTGCCGTCGCTGTAGTAGCGCGCCAGGGTGTCGAGCACCGCCCGCGGCTTCTGCGTGGTGGCGGCGTTGTCGAGGTAGACGAGGCGGTGCTCGCGGACCATCCGCGAGAGGATCGGGAAGTCCCGCCGGATGCGCTCGACGTCGAGCGCCGGCGGGGCCGCAGGCACCTCGGTCGCGACGTTCATCCCCTGCACCTCGACGACCTCGCGTCACCCGTCGACATGGAACGAACCCCCGCCCGATCCGGGCAACTGGTCCAGGAGCAGATCCTCGAGCTGCTCGCGAATCGACTCGATCGCGATGCGGTTCAGCAGGTCGCTGGCGAAGGCATGGATCAGCACGTTCCGCGCCTGCTCCAGCCCCAGCCCGCGCGCGCGCAGGTAGAAGAGCGCGTCCTCGTCGAGCTGCCCCACCGTGGCGCCGTGCGTGCACCTGACGTCGTCGGCGAAGATCTCGAGCTCCGGCTTCGTGTTGATCTGCGCGTCCTCGGAGAGCAGCAGCGCCTTGTTGGACTGCTTCGCGTCCGTCTTCTGGGCGTCGATCGCCACGATGATCTTGCCGTTGAAGACGGCGCGGGCCTCCCCGTCCAGGATGCCCTTGTAGAGCTCGTGGCTCGAGCAGTGCGGCTGCGCGTGGTGGATCGTCGTGTGGTTGTCCACCAGGCGGCGGCCGCTCGCCAGGTAGAGGCCGTTCAGCGTGCACTCGCCCCCTTCGCCGTCGAGGAGCGCCTGCACATCGTTGCGCACGATGGCGCCCTCGAGGGTGACGGCGTGCGACGAGAAGCGCGCCGCGCGGCCGAGCCGGACGTGCATCGACGCGATGTGGAAGGCGGCCGGGTTCTCGCGCACGGTCTTGTAGTGGTCGACGACCGCGCCCGGTCCGGCGACCACCTCCGTCACGGCGTTGGTCAGGTAGGCCGGCTCGCCGCCGCCCCCGTAGCTCTCCACCAGACGCACCTGCGCGTTCTCGCCGACAACGATCAGCACGCGCGGATGGGTCATCACCGGCGCGCCCGCGGGGGGCGGCGAGGTGACGAAGAGCAACTGGATCGGCTGCTCGACCACCGTGTTCGCGGGCACGTGCACGACGGCGCCGTCCCGCAGGAGCGCGGTGTTGAGCGCCGTGAACGCCTCGCGCTCGATGCCGGCGCCCGACGCCAGGTGCGATTCGACCGCTTGGCGCGCCGCCCCGCCGGCGTCCGCCGCCAGCACGTCCGCGAGGCTCGTCACCTCGACGCCGGCCGGCAGCGCGGAGAGGTCCGAGGCCGGCGCGACGCAGCTCCCGTTGACGAACAGCAGCGTCTGCCCGGCGCCGACGCCCGTGGCGGCGTGCGGCGCGACGTCGGCCACCGCGGCCTCCCGCTCGGCCGGCGCGGCGAGCGCGAAAGCGGCCCCGGCGATCGGGGCGACGTTCGTGAAGCGCCACGCCTCGTCCCGCGTGGTCGGGAACCCGAGCGCCGTGAAGCGCTCGAACGCGCGCCGCCGGAGGTCCGCCACGGCGGGCGGGGCGGGAGCGGTGCGGCGGACCGCCTCGAAGGCGTCCGCGTAGCAGTCGGCGGGAGCCAGCGTCGTCATCGGCCGAGGCTCCTCAGGCGCCCACCGGCTCGGCGTCCTTGAGCCAGGCGAAGCCCTTCTCCTCGAGCTCCAGCGGCAGCTCCTTGCCCCCGGAGCGGACGATGCGGCCGTCCGAGAGCACGTGGACGAAGTCCGGAACGATGTAGTTGAGCAGGCGCTGGTAGTGGGTGACGACGACGATGGCGCGCTCCGGGCTGCGCATGGCGTTGACGCCGGCGGAGACGGTCCGGAGCGCGTCGATGTCGAGCCCCGAGTCGGTCTCGTCCATGATCGCGAGCCGCGGCTCGAGGACCGCCATCTGGAAGATCTCGTTGCGCTTCTTCTCGCCCCCGGAGAAGCCCTCGTTGACGGGGCGCTTCAGCAGGTCCTGGTCGATGTGCAGCACCTGCATC
>JAPOWL010000420.1 GCA_026707615.1 Acidobacteriota bacterium
GCAGCCGCCGCGGCAACCACGAGGTGATGATGCGCGGCACGTTCGCCAACATCCGTCTGCGGAACCGGCTGGCGCCGGGGACCGAGGGCGGCTGGACGCGGCACCTGCCGGACGGCGAGCAGATGGCGATCTACGACGCGGCGATGCGCTACAAGGCCGAGGGGACGCCGCTCGTCGTCCTGGCCGGGGCGGAGTACGGTTCCGGCTCGTCGCGCGACTGGGCGGCCAAGGGGACGATGCTGCTCGGCGTCCGCGCCGTCATCGCGACCAGCTTCGAGCGCATTCACCGCAGCAACCTGGTCTTCATGGGCGTGCTGCCCCTCGTGTTCCGGGATGGCGCCGACGTCGAGCGGCTGGGGTTGACGGGGGAGGAGTCGTTCGACCTGAGCGGCATCGCCGAAGGCCTCGCCCCGCGGAGCGCCGTCCGCGTCCGCGCAACGCGGCCCGACGGAGCGGCCGTGGAGTTCGACGTGACGGCCCGCATCGACACGCCTGAGGAGCTGCGCTACTACCACCACGGCGGCATCCTGCCCTACGTGCTGCGACAGCTCGCCGCGGCGTAGCGGAGGACCGCCGATGCGCCTGCCGACGACGACGCCGCCTGCCGCGACCGATGATCGTGCGGCCGCAGCCCGGGTCGAGGCTGCGGCCGGCGCTGCCACCGACCCCGACCCCGCCCGCCCCGCCGCGGCGCCCGCCCCGATCGAGTGGGACCTGGCCGAGATCTACCCGGACCTCGATGCCTGGCGCGCCGACAAGGCGCGGCTCGAGGGCGAAGTGGACGGGGTGGCCCGGTTCGCGGGCCGCCTGGGGGAGAGCGCGGCCGTGCTGGCCGACGCGCTCGACGCCATCAGCGCGACCGAGAAGGACCTCGTACGGCTGCACGTCCACGCGTTCCTCCGGGCCGACGAGGACCGCCGGGTGGCCGCCGCTCAGGAGCGGCGCGGGGAGACCACCCTGCTCCTGGCGCGGTTCGAGGAGGCCGCGAGCTTCGTCGCCCCGGAGCTCCTTCAGGTCGGCTCGGAGACCGTCGGGCGCTACCTCGAGGCGGAGCCGCGCCTGGCCCGCCACGCCTTCAACGTCCGCAACATCCTGCGCCGGGAGCCGCACACGCTGTCGGCCGAGGCGGAGGCGGTGATGGCGGGCACCAGCGCCATGCGGCAGGGTCCGGAACGGGTGTTCGCGATGCTCTCGACCTCGGACATGCCGTTCCCGACCGTCACGCTCGCCGGCGGCGAGGAGGTGCGCCTCGACCAGTCGGCCTACGGCAAGCACCGCGCGTCGCGCAACCGGGCCGACCGGAAGCTCGTCTTCGACGCCTTCTGGAAGGCCTGGCAGGGGTATGCCGCGACGCTGGCCCAGACGCTGGACACGCACGTGAAGGCGCACGTCTTCGAGGCCCGCGCGCGCCGCTACGGGAGCGCCCTGGAAGCAGCGCTCGCGGGACCGAACATCCCTACCGCGGTCTACCGGACGCTGCTTGCCGCGGCGGGACGGCATCTGCCGTCGCTGCACCGCTACTTCCGCCTGCGGCAGCGCATGCTCGGCGTCGACGAGCTGCGCTACTACGACATCTACCCGACGCTCGTCGCCTCGGACCGCTCGTTCGGGCTCGACGAGGCGAAGTCGATGGCCCTCGCCTCGGCCGCGCCGCTCGGCGAGGACTACGTCGCGACTCTCCGGGAGAGCTTCGCGGGCGATTGGATGCACGTCTACCCGCGCGAGGGGAAGGCGCCCGGCGCCTACATGTACGGGGCCGTCTACGACGTCCACCCCTACCTGCTCCTGCGCTAAAACGGCGCCTACGAAGACGCCTCCTCGTTCGTGCACGAGTGGGGCCACGCGATGCACACGGTGCTGGCCAAGCGCCGCAACCCCTACGAGACGGCGAGTTACGCGACGTTCACGGCCGAGATCGCCTCGATCACCAACGAGGTCCTGCTGCAGGAACACCTGCTCGCGCAGGACCTCGCGGACCGCGAGCGGCTCTTCTACCTCGGCACCGCGCTCGAGGCGATTCGCGGCACGTTCTTCCGGCAGGTGATGTTCGCGGAGTTCGAGCTGGCCGTCCACGAGCGGGTCGAGCGCGGCGAGGCGCTGTCGGGCGAGAAGCTGAACGCGATGTACGAGGAGCTCGTGCGCCGCTACCACGGCTCCGACGCCGGCGTGCTCGCGTTCGACCCGACGTACGCCGTGGAGTGGGCGTTCGTGCCCCACTTCTACACGAACTTCTACGTCTTCCAGTACGCCACGTCGATCGCCGGGGGGACCATGTTCGCGGCGCGCTTCCTCGCCGGGGACGAAGGCGCGCGCCGCGACTACCTGGCCGTGCTCGAGGCGGGCGGGTCGCGCTACGCCTACGAGCTGCTGCGCGAGCACGGCATCGACCTCGCCAGCGACGCGCCGTACGACGCCCTCATCGCCCGCATGGACCGCGTGATGGACGAGATCGAGGCAATCCTCGACCGCACTGCGGTGCCGTAGAGGGGGCGCAGTGTCTCTTTCGGCACAGGTCATCGACCAGCGCGTAGCCGGAATCGTCCAGCAACAGTCGGACGCTTTCGACAACGAGCTGCGCGTTGGCAACGACGAGCCCCGACGACGGTCGGTCGCATTCGTGTTCCTCGTGGCAAAGACAGCGTTCGACCTCACCGACGAGCAGACGCTCGATGGAATCGTCGATGGAGGCAACGATTTCGGGGTGGACGCGCTCTACTGCGATTCTCCCGAAGACGGCGAGGTCCGCGTCAACCTCGTTCAGGGGAAGTACCGGGGGGACCTGCGCGGAGATGCGGCCTTTCCCGAGAACGGCATCGCCCAGATGATCGACGCCGTCGGGGCGCTGTTCGACCCGACACGGCCGGTCACATTGAACCCCCGATTGGAGCAGCGGGTCGAGGACATCCGTTCGTTCGTCAAGGACGGCGCGATTCCACGCGTAACCGCGATCGCCGCGAACAATGGAACGACCTGGACCGAGCAGGCGCAGCAGCGGATCGACGGCGCGGCGCGCGACTTCGGACGGCAGGTGGAGTGGCGTCACCTGGGGCCGGAGGAGCTGCTCGCTCTCCTGCAGGCACGCAAGCCCATCAACGCCGACGTGCAGCTCACGGGGCACGCCACGGTGGAGACCTTCGACTTCAGACGCGCGCTCACCGGACGTATGTCGGTTGCCGAGCTCGCCCGGCTCACCGACGAATACGAGAATCGGCTGTTCGAGAAGAACATTCGCCGTTACCTGGGGCTTGCCGGCAACCGGGTGAACGAGGCGGTGGCGGCCACGCTGCGAGATCCGGCGCAGCGACCCAGCTTCTATTTCTACAACAACGGGATCACGATCACCTGCTCGAAGTTCCGCCACAACGCGCTGCAGAGAGAGAACTGGACCGTAAAGGTAGAAGGCCTGCAGATCGTGAACGGCGGCCAGACGGCCCGCACGGTACAGCACCTGGCCCAGGAGGTCGGCGCCGCGATCCGGGACGCGGAGGTGCTCGTTCGCATCTACGAGCTGCAGGAGAATGACGTTGAGCTCGTGGAGTCGATAACGTTCGCCACCAATAGTCAGAACCCGGTCGACCTGAGGGACCTGAAAGCGAACGATCCGCGGCAAGCTACGCTCGGCGAATCCATCTCCCAGCTGGGTTATACCTACCGCGCCAAGCGAGAGGAACGGTCCGTATCGTCGGACGAGTTCACCAGTGCGGTAATCGCCGAAGCGGTCCTCGCCGTGTGGAGACACAGGCCACATCAGGCTCGGTTCCGGAGCCGGGAGCACTTCGGCGCGTTGTATCGGACCATCTTCAGCGACGATTTGAACGGATCGCAGGCGGTGACCGCCGCCCTTCTTCACCGGCACGCAGAGAATCGACGCAAACGGCCTCCGCTTGACGCGCCCGACTTCCTGGCCTACGGGTCTCGCTTCATCGCAATGATGATGGGGCGCTACCTGTTGAACGATCTCGGCATCACTCTCCGTCAGCTCGACCACCGCAACTTCGATGCTGCACGGGACCTGGTGGACCGGCACTCGGATGGCTATCTGGCTCGTGCCCAGGAGAGCATCGCGGGCGCACTCGAGCCGTTGTTCAGAGGCAGAGGCAGGGAGCGGACGCTGCAGAGGCTGTCCGCGACCTTCCGGCGGTCGGATCTGGTCGACACGCTCCTCGAGGACGGCGGGTGAGCGGCGAGCACGGGGACGGTGCACGATGTGTCGGACGGGGCGGAGCCCGTTCGCCATCGTCGCGCAGCCGCCTCATTCGAAGCCGAACAACGGCGGGAACGCTACGACGACCAATCCCGCCCAGACCGCGTAGACCGGGAGGTACGCGGTCTGCCAGCGCTCGAGGGCCGCGAAGGGGCCGCGTCCAGCGAGGAAACGGGCGTACAGCCACGCCGACCACGCCAGGTTCACGAGCAGGACGAGGTTTTCGCCGAGCGCCGCCACCCGGTTCGGGCTGAACCCGAACTCCGAGATGCGGGCCGCAATGGCGGCCAGCGCCACGCCGTCGGCGACGAGTGCGCTCGCCACCAGCAGGAACAGCACGTGGTCGAACAGCTCGGGCGGCGTGCGCGGATCGCGTGCCGAGATGGCGTAGAGGAGCAGGCCGAGCACGACGGCCAGCAGCAGGTCGAAGCCGATCAGGACCTCGCGTTCCAGGTCGATCCCGTTCCGCGTCCACGCCATCGACGCCAGCAGCGCCAGCAGCACCGCCGCGAAGAGCGGCGTGAACAACCGCGTCAACACCGGCGCCATGTTCTCGACGACGCTCTGCTTGGCCTCGACGAGCCAGGCCCCGACGAGGACCGCGCCCATGGCTCCGCAGGGGAGAATCCACCGTTCGGCGAGGCGCTCGGCGTCGAGGCCGATGGCGCCGAACGCGCCCACCGTGAACATCGTGAGCACGCCGCCCCCGAGCGCCATCAGCACGTAGTAGATGAAGAGCTCGCCGGAGAAGCGCACGAAGTCCATCCGTCCGCTCCTCCGCCACCAGCGTCCCCCGGCGTAGGCGACGCCCACCGCCAGCCAGAGCGCGATCGGCAGGTGCAGCGCGGCCAGCGTCTCGGTGTGGCCGCCGCGCGCGAACGGAATGGTGTTCACGGCGACGGCGCCGGCAACGAACGGCAACGCGAGCCAGAGGCAGCGGGAACGGTCGATGCCGCGCTTCCACGCGAGATAGACGGTGAGCAGCGGCAGCACGAAGAGGCTCGCGTTGAGGGCGTAGAAGGCGTCCTCGCCGAGGCGGCGCCCGAACAGCTCGGGGACCTTGACCGCCAGAGCAGCGGCGACCGCGAGGCCGAGGACGACGAAGAACTCCCGGCGGGCGAGCCATCCCCGGGCGGCGTCGCTGCCCGGCGCGACGACGAGCTGCTTCCAGAGCCGGTCCGAGTGCTCGCGGGCGAACTCGCGCGACACGGCGTCCAGGCTGCCCATGCGCTTGACGGCCACCAGGAACGCCTCGTCCCCGGAGAGTCCGGCCGCGACGAGTGCCGCGATCTGGTCGCGGAGGTGACCCTCGAGCTCGTCGACGTCGGGCGGGCGGATCGCCGGCCGGCGCCGCAACCAGTTGCGCCACTGGGCGATCTGGGCCTCGATGGCGTCAGCCTGCTCCGTCATGTCCGTCTGCCCTCCATTATCGCCGGGCCTTTCCCGCAAGGAGCCGCCGGCGGCTGACAGCCGCGCCCCCAACCCCGGGCCCGGATGCGGTACGCTGAGTTGGATGGCCGCCCAGACGCCGGCGCCCCGCGCGCTCGCCGCGGCGGACGACGACATGACTTGACGCGTGCGGGCTGACTCGCCGTTCCGGTGGGGCCGCCTGCTGCGTGGGGAGGCGGTCTATGTACCCGAAGCTCTCGGCATTCTCGAGGATCCGATCCATGACGGTCCGGCTCCGGATCCGGACGCTCGCGGCCGTCGCGGTCGTCGCCTTCGCCGGCGACGCCTCGTTCCTGGCCGCGCAGGAGGGCGGCACGGCATCGCTCACGGGCGTCGTGAGCGACGAGCTGGGCGGCGTGCTGCCGGGCGTGACGATCACGGCGGAGAGCGCCGGCGGCGACCTGACGCGGGAGACGGTCAG
>JAPOWL010000094.1:0-3708 GCA_026707615.1 Acidobacteriota bacterium
GCACTGGAAGAACTACGCCTTCTACACGCGGGACGTCCTGAACTACGCCCCGCGGACGCTGGCCCCCGACATGGTCTCGCTCTGGCCGCCGACCGAGCTCGCCGAGGGCTACCAGTACGAGACGGTGCGCGAGAACTACTGGCTGCACGACGGCGCGCGCTCGATGCACGTCTCCTACGTGCACCCGCTGCGCATGGTGGAGGGGATGCTGGTGGCGTATCTGCCGAACGAGCGGATGCTGATCGAGGCCGCCCTCTACGACCCGCCGCGACCGGGCGCGCCGGGCCCGGCCGAGCCCAACGCCGACCACCGGAGCCTCTTCGAGCACGTGAGGCGGCTCGGCCTCGACGTCGAGACGATCGTGCCGATCCACGGACGGCCCGTGCCCTGGAGCCAGTTCGCGGAGTTCGTCGGAGGGCAGTAGAGCGGGACGACCTGGCGCCGCCGGAGAGAGAAGCCCAACGTTCGCCTGCGGGGCGCAGGCAGCTTTCGTGACGTCGTGCTTCCGGCGGGAGGCCGCGAGCGCCGCGGCGCGCCAGTGTCGCACACGCGGGCGGGTCGTCCGCCTCCGCGACTACGCCGGGCCGCCCCCGTCGCTGCGGGCGAGGCGTGCGCGGAGGTCGGCAGCGTCCCGGCAGTGCTGGACGGCGTCGAGCGCAACGGGGAGCGGCAGGCGGGCCGCCTCGCGCTCCGCCAGCACCGGTTCGAGGGCTGCCATCCCGCGCCCGTTGAGGATCGCCCGCAGCACCGCGTCGCGCTCCGCCCGGCGTCCTTCGGCGCGCTGCCGGCGGAGCCACGGGGTGTCCTCGGGTCCCGTGCCGTCGCGCGTGCCGAGGGTGCCGGCGACGCGCTCCAGCGCGCGGTCGGTGGCGTCGGAGCGGACCGGCTCGTTGAGCGCGACGTGAATCTCGGCCGCCGTCCAGCCGGGGAAGGCGATGCTCGCCGCCAGCGTCCGGTAGCTCCCGGCGTCCAGCCGGTGGATGGTCAGTCCGGGCACCCGCCCCGCCGGGCGCGAGGGTGACGTGACGTCGGGCACCTCGACCCACACTTCGGGGAAACCCCACGCGGCGTAGAGGCCGAGCTTGCCGCGGCGGACGTCGGTGGTGTGGTCGACCTCGAGCACGACGTCGGGCAGGTCGTGCTCGCCGAGGACGAGTCCCGTCTTGCCGGGAATGCGGGCGCGGGCGGGATGGAGGTAGACCACCTCGTCGGCCTGCAGGATGCGGCGCCGCTCGCGCTGGCCGGCGTTCCAGATGAGGTCCATCGAGCCGCGGCACTCGATGGCCCCGCCGCGAAGGCTGGCGATCACCTCGCCCAGGGCGGAGAGTCGTCGGGAGGGCTGCTCGTGCGTCCCGCTGGTCGGCTCGGCCACGACCCAGGCGGTCTCGGTGGCGGCGTCCCAGTACTCGAAGCGTCCGTCGTGGTGGTCGACGGCGTCGCGCGTGAGCCGAAACGACCGGCAGCCGGGGAAGGCCGGGGAGGGAGGCGCGTCCGTCCCCGGGGTGGCCTCCGGCCAGGACTCGCTCCGGGGCGTGTCCGTCCGGGGGGCATCGTGCCGGAGAGCATCTGCCGTGCGATTCATGACCGCCTCCTGATTGGGCGCCCTCGAAGAGAGGTTCGCGCAGAGCGCATTCCCATGCTCGCACGCGGCCGCTGCTCGCGGCAAGGGGGACGGCCGCCGTGTGTCGTCCGTGTCACGTCGCCGGGTCCACGGCGCGAACGGGTACGGTCCGTGACGGCGGTTCGCGCCGGCCGCGCCGGCTCGGGCGGGCGGCGCCGCGGAACGGGCTACGCTGCGGGTATGGACGAGGCCGCGCCGCCCGCCGGGGGAGGCGAACCCAACGCGGCGTCCTGCAGCAGCGCGCCGGGATCGGCCAGCGCCTCGGCGACCGGCACGATCTCGACGTCGTCCCGATACTCCCGGCGGTCTCCTCCGTACAGCAGCACGCAGCGGGCCATCGGGTAGTCCGCCTTGAGCTGCATCAGCCCTCGCAGGTCGGCCGGCCGCACCCGGCGGCTGCGCTTCACCTCGAACGCGAACAGGCCGCCGCCGCCGTAGGCCACGAGGTCGACCTCGGCGCCCGACGCCGTGCGCCAGGTGAACAGATCGAGATCGAGCGACCGGTAGGCGATGTGCGCGCGCAGCTCCTGGTGGACGAGCGTCTCGAGAGCCGCGCCGTCGATCTCCTCCGGGCGGTCGAGGGGGCCGCGCGGCCGGATCGTCCGGTAGACGCCCGCGTCGAACAGGAAGAACTTCGGGTGGGTCGTCAGGCGGCGCTTCGCCCGCCGCGTGAACACGGGAACGCGCGCGGCAATCAGGAGGTCTTCGAGGAGGTCGAAGTAGCCGGCGGCCGTCTTGCGGTCCACGCCGACCTCGCGCGCGACCTCCGCCACGTTGAGCGGCGCGGCCTGCGAGAAGCTGGCGCTCTCGAGGAAGCGGCTGAAGGCGGCGAGGTTGCGGGTGCGGCCCTCCTCGATGATCTCCTGCCGCAGGTAGCTCTCGACGTACGACGCCAGGTAGCGCTCCGGATCCGGCTGGCGATAGACGGACGGGAGCTGGCCGCGGACCAGCGCCCGCTCCAGCGAGAAGTCCGACCCCGCCTCGGCCGCCGTCAGCGGGTACATCCGCAGCGTGCGCGCCCGGCCGCCGAGCAGGTTGACGCCGCGCCGGCGCAGGCTGCGGGCGCTCGATCCGGTCAGGATGAAGCGCCGCCCGTCGGCCTCGATCAGCCGGTGGACCTCGTTGAGGACGAGCGGCACGCGCTGCACCTCGTCGAGCACGACCCAGCCGTCGTGGCGCGGCGGGATCAGCTCGCGCAGCCGCTCGGGCCGCGCCAGCAGGTCGAGGTAGAGGGCGTGGTCGAGGAGGTCGAGGTAGAGCGCCTCGGGGAAGCGCTGCTTCAGCCAGGTCGTCTTGCCCGTGCCCCGCGGCCCGAAGACGAAGAAGCTCTGCCCGCCGGCCGGCGCCCCGAGCATTCTGGGATACACATCCCCATTCTACGCGTGAAAACAGGATCTTCGGCCCCGAACCGTAACGATCTTCCCCGTGGCAAATTCGCGGTGGGCCGTGGGGATGTCGTCGATGTAGCGCTGCGCCCGAGGCCAAACGGGGTCGCCGGCCGGTAACAATCGCCGGACGAAGTCCTCAAGTTCGCCGGCCGAGCCGTTGTCTGGCATCAACCAGACTCCGACGCGCGGCTTGCTTTCGACGACGGTCCCTACCGCCACAGCTCGGGTTGGCGGCTCCACAGCCACCTGCCGCAGTTGGTGGCCCACCGCTTCCCACCGCGCGTCGAGGTCGTCGTTGGCATCCACCAGAATGCCAAGGGCCGTTCTGCCGGCGACCTTGACCTCGGGACCGATCGCGTCGCGGAGTTGCGTGAAACCCTTCTTGTCTCTGATGGCGAAGTCCGGCACGTCGACGTGCCGGCCACAGAGGTTCTAACGGCATCGAGAACGGTCGTCTTGCCCACGCCGTTTCGGCCTCCGAGCAGGGTGACGCGACCCAATCGCCGGATCGCGAGGCGATCGATGCCCCGGAAGTTGCGGATCGACAAGTCCGGAAGGTGCAGGCCGTTCGTGGGTGCGTCAGACATGCGTGGCCCCCGAGTCGGTCGGGGAAGGTGCGAGGTCCGAGGAGGGCCCGGACGGCAGGACGGCAGGCATCGTCTCGAGCCCCCGGGGAGACGCTGTCCCCGGGGGCTCGAG
>JAPOWL010000094.1:3718-6070 GCA_026707615.1 Acidobacteriota bacterium
GTACTGAAGCGCTGGCTAGCGCGGCGGCTCGGTCGGGTCCCGCCCGTCGCGCGGGGCGCCGGTGCCGGACGAGCCGGCGAAGAGCCGGGTGCCGTCCGGGAAGGTGACGTCGCGCCCGTTGGCGCGGAGCGCGCCGTCGATGGCCTGGTAGCCCTCGACGAGGACCTCGATGCCGGGCGTCACCGAATCCCGGCGCCAGCCGCGGCGGACGAGCGCCCCCGGGGGACCGGCCTCGATCATCCAGGCGTCGACGCTGCCGTCCTCGTTGGTCACCTCGATGTGCAACCAGGCGTGCGGGTTGATCCACTCCATCTTCGTGATCGTGCCCCGCAGCGCCACCGGCTTCGTCGCATCGAACTCGGCCGAGAACGCGTGGTGCGCGAGCGCGGACGCGCCCGCCACCAGGATGGCGAGCCCGACGGCCGCCAGGGTCGCTGTCAGTCTGTTCCGCATCGGTGATACCTCGCTGTCGTGCTGTCGCTCTTGTGACGGCCCGCCTACCGGCTGCCCCCCTCCGCCGCCTCCCGGTCGCGCGCCCGCGCGCCGCTCAGGATGTTGAACATGCCGTAGTTGCCCTCGTGGCAGGCGTACTCGACCAGCTCGAACTGCGTGTTGTCCACGTCGAACGTGAAGCGGCCGGTGTAGGGCGCCGTCCAGACGGTGGGGTCGTCCACCGTGAACTGGTACTCGAGCCGCGTCGGGCTGATGCGCGTGAAGCGCTCGGTCAGCACCATCTCGGGGCTCGACCCGCGGTACGAGGCCTCGTCGCTGAAGTTGGTCGTCTCGACCACGAGCGTATCGCCCTCCCACTGGCCCTGCGAGCTGCCGAGCCACGAGGTGAGCTGCGCACCGTCCTTCGCCTGCGGCGTCGTCGGGATCACGCGCGTCTCGTGGATCATCTCCTTCTGGATGGCCACGAAACCGGGACCCTGGTAGATCTGCAGGCCGTTGTTGTAGACGCCGGGGAACATCATTCCCGGCAGCCCGCGGGTGATGCAGCGGACGAACGGGGTGGCCTCCTCCGGACCGGCGATGTTGGTGGTCGTGTAGCGTCGACGCTCCGCCGCGATGCGGGCGGCGCGCGCCTCACCTGCCTCCGTCATTGCCGGGATCCGGCCGTCGGGCGGGTCGATGATCATCGCGACCTGCGTCGACGGGGCGTTCTGGTCGTAGCCGAGGGTCGTGTCGCGCCACTCCCGCTCGTAGCCCCAGATGCTGCCGAGCGTGCCGCGCTCGCGCCGCGCCACGGCCTCTTCCGGCGTCAGCGCCTCGATCTCGGCGAGGTCGAGGGGCCGCTCCAGCGGAATGCCGTGCGAGGCGTTCCCGGTCCAGACGCCCTGCAGATCGGGCTCGCCCCACGGCGTGCGCGGCGTGTCGTAGGGCTCGGTGACGTCGGCGAAGACCGGCGCCGTGCCGGACGCGTCCACCCCCGCATACCCGGTCTCGAGGAGAGCCACCCGGACGTTGTCGGGCCCGTAGACGAAGGCGCGACGGGCGGACGTCCGGGCGTTCTCCGGCACCACGGGCTCCTGCTGGAAGTCGACCCCGGCCGCCGTCAGCTCCGCGGCGGCGGAATCGATGTCGTCGACGAAGAAGCCGATGTGATCGACGGCGCGGCCCTCGGTCGTCGCCGGAATCCCGTCGGGGTGCTCGGATACGAAGATCCAGGCGTCGCCGAAGCGGAGGCCCTCGTCCTGGCCGGCGTGCGTGGCCGCCTCACCGCCGAGCATCTCCTCGTACCAGCCGAGGGTCGCCTGCGGGTCGACCGCGCTCAGGTGGACCTGGTGAAAGCCGAGCGTGTCCTCATCCTGCAGCAACTCGATCCGGGTCCCCCAGGGGTCGAAGATGTAGCCGTGCAGGTAGCCGCCGGGAGCCTCGCGCAGCGTGGCGCCGCCCGGGAAGCGCTGCAGCCGCACCCCGGAGCCCCGCACGCCCACCGACTCGAGCTCGTCCATCTTCGCCGTCACGTCGGCGAACGAGAAGCCGATGTGGTTGATCCCGGTGCCCTGGGTGCTGCCCATCGTCGGCTGGGTGACGAAGGTCACCTCCGTGCCGTAGCAGTCGGCCGTGTCGTCCCGGTCCGCGAGCGGCGCGCAGTCGAGATGCTCCTCGTACCAGCGCACGGACTCGGCCGGAGCGGACGAGGTGATGTTGACGTTGTAGTCGGCCTGCGCCCGGGCCTCGTCCGGCGCCGCACCGGCCAGCAACCCCACGGCGAGGATCGCAAGTCCCACGGGTGTCAGTCTCAGTGTCATGACGCGATTCCTCCGCGGTCGGTAGACCGCTCTATCGGGTGGGCTCCCTGCGCAGATGCCCGTACAGGAGATCCTCCGAGAACTCGACGCACTTGAA
>JAPOWL010000148.1 GCA_026707615.1 Acidobacteriota bacterium
CCCCTCGCCCTGCAGCACGGCGGCGAACGTAGCGGGCACGGGCTCCTCCACCGTCAGCCCGTTGCGGCCGGGCGTCGGATAGAGCAGGCTCGGATAGAGGACGGCCGAGAACGGTGCCGCGTGGATGTAGGAGCCGCCGTCGAGCACCACGTCGCCCGCGAGGTCCGCGCCCGTGAAGCCGACGCGCATCTCTCCGTACCGCCCGCCGATGCTGTTGCCGCGGGCACGGACGGTGAGCGTCGCGTCCGGGGTCGCCGCCTGCGGCGCCGCGTCCATCAGGCGGAAGCCGCAATGGCCGAGCACCCGCCCGGCCAGCTCGGCGAGCGGCAGGCGCTCGTTCGGCATCGGGACGTAGTCCGCCCCGGCGAGCGAGCGGTCGCGGTCCGTCCCCGGCAGCACCACCACCTGGAGCGTAGCCGGCGCGTCCGGGGGCGGCATCGACTGCGCGGCCACCCCGGCGACCGGGGCGGACGCCATCGCCAGGGCGAGCAGCGCCGGAAAGGCCGCCCACGTCCGGCGGGCCGCGCCTGCCCCGCGGGTCGGGCGCGCGGCGCGCCGGGCCGTCTCCCGGCCGCGGCCGGGCACCGTTCGACGAGCCGTCGGGACTGGAGTTCGTAAGGGGCTGCGCACGCCGCTTGACATACGTCTCCTCCTGCGCAACGCGCGAAGCGTAGATCCTACCCGAAGCGCTACCCTCCGAGCGGCAGGAAGAACTGCCACCCCTCGTCCAGCCGCTCCTGCATGCGGCTGCGCGAGTCGCCGCAGCCGCAGACCACGCGGTCCTGCGCGCGGCACGCCTCCAGCACCGTCTGGAAGGCCTCGTCGACCTCCGGGTGGTTCTGCGCTCCGCGCGGGCCGAGACCGAGGTCGATGCTCATGTCGCCCGGCACGACGAAGATGGCGCTCACCGGCGCGGCCAGGATGTCCTGGATGTTGGCGACCGCCTCGCCCGACTCGACCATCGCCACCGCGAAGAGCTCGCCCTCGGGGTTGAGCGGCCACACGTCCGCCTTCGCGTGGTACTCCGCCGCGCTGTCCGCCCCCCAAATGCGGATCGCCCGGCCCGGGCCCCAGCCGCGCTCGCCGCGGGGCTCGGGTGCGGCGGAGTCGCGCGTGGGCGGATAGCGCATCGCGCGCACCAGGCGGACCGCCTCCTCGCCCGTGTCGACGTGGGGCAGGATGACCCCGAACGCCCCCATGTCGAGCACCTGCTTGACGGCCCACTTGAAGTCCTCGTCGCCGTCCTGCGGGATGCGCACGAGCGGCGTCAGGCTCAGCCGGCCGTCGGCGTCGCGGTTCTCGTCCATCTCCGTGAGGATCTCGTAGAGCCGCTCGGCCGAGAACGGGGCGTGCTCCATGTCGATGAAGCGCCAGTGCTCGTTGGCCACCGCGGCCCCGCCGGCCTCGATCACCTCGATCGTCTTGCTCAACCGGGTCTGCGCGGCGGCTCCGGTAGCGCCCGCCAGCACGAGGGCGGCGACGGCGGTTGCGGCCGCGGCCGTGGTCAAGACGGAAGACGAGCGGAACGCCGGGCGAATCGCGCGTGTCATGCAACCTCCTTCGGGGTACGCCGGCCCCCGAGCGACGGCCCGCGGGCGGCCCACAGTGTTGCACGTTGCCGCCCGCGGATCCATGCTGGAACGGAGGCTCCGGCCCCGGCGCGTGCGACGTCGCGCCGCCGCATGCGCGACGGGAACCTCCTGCGGCGACGTCGAGGGGCGGGAGCGGTATGATGGACGGGATGCTGGACGTGAACCTGATTGAGCTCTTGACGCTGGCGGGCGTGGTCTACGCAGCTGCCGGAGTTCATCGGCTGCAACGGCGCTTCGACGAGTTGGCGGGCAAGGTGGCTACCTTGGAGACGGGCCACCACGCGCACGTCAACGCGCCCGGCCTGCACCACTAGGCGGCGACGGCCCGTCCGCGCGCTCGGATCCTGATCGTCCCCCGGACCTCGTTCACGCCTCACTCGACGCGCAGCGTCCGCATCGGGTCCACCCCCGCCGCGCGGCGCGCCGGGACGATGGTGGCGGCGGCGCTGACCGCGGCGAGGACGAGGACGACGCCGGCTATCGTCCACGGGTCGGGGGGCTGCGCCCCGGTCAGGCTCCGCAGCAGCCCGGCGACGAGCACCGCGGCGCCGGCTCCCACGGCCGCCCCGATGCCGGCGAGGGCGATGCCCCCGAGCGCGAAGCCTGCCGTCACCTGCCTCCCCGAGGCGCCCAGAGCGAGGCGAATGCCGATCTCCTTCGTGCGCTGGGCCACGGCATAGGCGACGACTCCGTAGAGACCCGCGGCGGCGAGGGTCAGGGCGGCGGCGGCGAACAGGCCGAGGACGAAGGTGCGGAAGCGCGTGGCCGCGACCGCCCCGCCGACGACCTCGTCCATCGACCGGAACCCCGTGATCGACAGCAGCGGGTCCGCCTCGCGGAGGATGCGCTCGACGGACGGGACGAGGCCTGCCGCGTCCGCCCGCACCCGCAGCGCCCAGCTCACGGGGAAGAACCCGTGGATCAGTCCGAGCAGCTCGTCCGGCACCTGCTCCGCCGGGACGAACACCGTGGGCCGCGTCGCGGTGACGCCGCGCGTCCGCACGTCGCCGAGCACGCCGACGACCTCGCGCGCCTGGTCGTCGAAGTCGACGACGGTCGCCTGCAGCCGCGTGCCGATCACGGTCCGTCCGTCGCCTACGCGCCTGACGTATTCCTCGTTGACCAGCGCCACGGGGGCCGCTCCGGCCCGGTGGTCCGCGTCGCCGAACGCGCGCCCGGCCACGAGCGGGATACCCAGGACCCGCAGGTAGTCTCCCGTCACGTAGCGCCAGTCGACGCTGGAGGTGATCGGGCCGCCCGGCGCCTGGCGCAGCGCGAGATTCAGACCGCGTTCGACGGGCAGATTGCTGGCGACCGTGGCGGCTTCGACGCCGGGCACCCTCGCCAGGTCGTCCAGCGTCCGCCGATAGAGCGCCGACGCGGCGTCTCCGCTCTGATAGGTGCGACCCTGCAGCGACACGCTGGCGGTGAGCACGTTGGCCGGCTCGAAACCCAGATCCGACGAGGTGAGGTCGACGAACGTCCGCAGGAACCCCGCCGCGGACACCAGCAGCGTCGTGCACAGGGCGACCTGGGCGGCCACCAGCGACCGGCGCATCCAGGAGCCGCGCGCCGCGGTCACGCTGCGCGATCGGCCGTCCTGGAACGCGTCCGCCGGACCGCCACGGATCGCCAGCAGGCCGGGCAGCAGGCCGAACAGCACGCCGGTGGCGATGGCGATGCCGAAGGCCCCGAGCAGTACCGGAGCATCGACCGCGAGGCCCCAGATGGCGAGTTCCGGCCGGGTTGCCGTGAGCCCGCGCACACCCGCGGACGCCGCCAGGACGCCCACCGCTCCGCCGGCCGCCGACAACAGGACGCTCTCGGTCAGCATTTGCCGGAGCAGGCGGCCGCGGCCGCCGCCGAGTGCGGTGCGGACGGCCAGCTCCTGTCGGCGTCCTACCGCGCGGGCCAACTGCAGGCCGGCCGCGTTGGCGCACACCACCAGCAGCATGGCGCCCACGGCGGCGGTCAGCAGCCAGACCATGCCCTGGCTGCGGTCGGCCAGCACGTCCCGGTGAGGCTGCACGCCCACCCGCGATCTGTTCGGCTCCCCGGTGGGCAGCTCGGCCAGCGTCCGGAGCCGGTCGCTCAGGTCCGGGGCCAGAGCCTGCAACTCGGCCTCCGCCTGCGCGGCGGTCCACCCCGGCGCGAGCCGGCCGATCAGATCGTAGTTCTGGTCCAGGCCGTTCGGATCGGGGCGGAAAGGCGTCCACGCGTCCACCTCCCCGTACGACCAGAAGTCGGCCGGCATGACCCCGATGACGGTGTGCGGCCGCCCCCCGAGCCGCACCACCTGCCCCACGATGCCCGGGTCGCCGTCGAAGTGGCCGGCCCACACGGCGTGGCTCAGCACGACCACCGACGGATCGTTCTCGTCCTCGCGCACGAAGGCGCGTCCGAGCCGCGGCTCGATGCCGTAGACCCGGAAGTAGCCCGCTGTGACCAGGAGGCTCCGGGCGTGGGTCGACCCGTGGTGGCTGGCGAGGCTGACCCCGGAGGTCTCCCGGGTGCCCGCCAGCGCCGCAAAGGCCCGGCTGCTGTCGCGCGCGAGCGCGACGACTGCCTGCGGGTGGTAGATCGTCGGGCTCGGCCCGTCCCCGTACACGACCACGTTCAGGATGCGGTCCGGCTCGGGAAAGGGCAGCGGACGGACGAACACGGCATTGATCACGCTGACCATCACGGTCGCGGCGCCGAGGCCGAGACCGAGGACCAGCACCGCGGAGGTCGTGAAGCCCGGGTTCTTCGCCAGGGTCCGGGTGCCGATGCGGAGGTCCTGCCACAGATCGGCCAGGAGCCACCGCCAGCGCCGCTGCCGCTCCCAGCCTCGGTCGATGCCCACGCACGCCTTCCGGACCCGGCCGTAGTCGCCGAAACGCCGCTCGGCCTCCGCCCGGGCTGCGGCCGGCGTCCGGCCCTCCTGCACGAGCCGCTCGGTCAGCTCGCGCACGTGGAAGTCGAGCTCGGCGTCCACGTCCGCCTCGACGTCGGAGCCCCAGAACCGAAGGTGCCGCCGCCACATCGGTGTGCGGGCCATCAGACCGCCTCCGCCGCCCGGAGGACCTTGCCGATTGCCGCCGCGAACGCCGTCCACCCCTCCGTCTCGCTCCGGAGCCGCGCGCGCCCGCGGGCGGTCAGCCGGTAGAGCTTCACCTGCCGCTTCTTCTCCGAGATTCCCCACTCGGCCTCGAGCCAGCCGCGGCGCTCCATGCGGTGGAGGGCCGGATAGAGGGAGCCCTCCTCGAGCTGCAGCTCGTCGTCCGAGATCTCCTCCAGCCAGCGGGCGATGCCGAAGCCGTGCCGTCGGCCCCGGCTGAGCGCGGTCAGTACCAGCAGTTCGACCGTTCCGCGCAGCATGTCCGGATTGCGATCGGGCTTCACGCACCCTCCTCACATAGAGCGTCTATGGTTCTCGAACGTATCCCCGTTCCCATAGATTGTCAAGGTAAGGGTCGAAGAGGCGGATTGTCGTATATTGCGAGCGGAGGCGATCCATGAGTCAGCGACACGGTCGGTTCGCGGTGGCGGCGGTGACCGCGGCGCTCCTCGCCCTGGCGCCGGCGCCGGGCACAGCCCAGGAAGCGGGGGACGAGGCGCTGCCCCGGACGCCGTGGGGGCACCCGCTGCTCCAGGGCATCTGGACCAGCTCGACCTACACGCCGCTGGAGCGTCCCGACAACCTCGCCGACCAGGCGGAGCTGTCCGAGGAAGAGCTCGCGGAGCTCAACACGCTGCTCACCGCGGAGGGGGTCGATCCGCTGCGCGCGCGGAGCGTCCTCGCCGCGGAGACGGAGGAAGAGCGACTCGAGCGGACGCGCCAGACGCAGGAGAACATCCACTACGACAACTCGATCTGGCTGCGCGAGCGGCAACCGCGGCGCCTCACCACCAACCGCACGTCGCTGATCGTCGACCCGCCCGACGGACGGGTTCCCCCGCTGGTGCCGTCCGCCCAGGAACGCGAGGCGTTGCGGCGCGCCGAGAGCCGCTGGCTCACCCAGAACATCGAGACACCGTCGTTCGACAGCCACGAGACCCGCACGCTTCAGGAGCGCTGCCTCGTGTGGCGCCACGAGGGGCCGCCGATGCTGCCGCCCTCCTACAACGACCTCACGCAGATCCTCCAGACCGAGGACTACGTGGTCATCATGCAGGAGATGCGCGAGAACGACGCTCGCATCATCCCGCTCGACGGCCGTCCGCACCTGCCGTCGAGCATGCGCGAGTGGTCGGGCGACTCGCGGGGGCGGTGGGAGGGCGACACGCTCGTCGTCGAGTCCACCAACTTCAACGAGAAGGTGCACTTCCACGGATCGAGCACCGGGCTGCGCGTCGTGGAGCGCTTCACGCGGGTCGACGAGGAGACGATCCGCTACGAGTTCACCGTCGAGGACCCCACCACCTGGGTCCGCCCCTGGAGCGTCGAGTACCCGATGATGCAGCGGGAAGGC